>NZ_CAXLMO010000012.1:0-56554 GCF_964187635.1 Candidatus Seribacter sulfatis
GGGGGCGGGAGAAGGAGGAATGGATGATCTTGCTGCATTGCTTTCTCCATTAGCAAATAAGAAATACCTCGAGGATATGGCCCAACTAGCCAATCGGTTGACAATGCAGAGGTTTGGAAAAGCGATCCGCTTGTTTGCTCCTATTTATCTATCAAACGAATGTAATAATGTTTGTGATTATTGCGGTTTTAGTATGGGGAATGATATCGCCCGTAAAACACTGTCTCCCGCTGAGATTCTTCGTGAGATAGGAATATTAAGAAAGCTCCAATTTGACCATGTTTTATTGGTTACAGGAGAATCCTCACAAAAGGTGGGTGTGGATTATCTGTATGATTCAATTAGCGTCCTCAATGAGTACTTTTCAAATGTTTCAATGGAGGTTCAGCCTCTCAAGAGCGATGAATATAGTTATTTGATTAGTGCTGGTTTGCACGCGGTTTTAGTTTATCAGGAAACCTATGAAAAAAAGAGTTATTCCAAGCACCACATAAAGGGAAAGAAGAGAAATTTTGATTGGAGGTTAAACACACCGGATCGTCTTGGTCGGACTGGAATTAATAAGATTGGGTTGGGTTGTCTATATGGACTGACCGACGACTGGAGAACAGATTCTTTTTTTGCCGGAATGCATTTAGATTATTTAGAAAAAAAATATTGGCAGACTTCATTTTCAATGTCATTTCCCCGTATCCGCCCCTTTGAAGGGGAACTTCAACCCGCAGTCGATTTAAAAGATCGAGACTTAGTTCAATTACTGTGTGCTTTTAGAATATTTAACCACGAACTTGAATTAAGTTTATCCACACGGGAGAGTCCCGCCTTGAGGGAAAACTTATTGCCTTTGGGGGTCACTACAATGAGCGCAGGTTCTAAAACGAATCCTGGTGGTTATGCAGGGAATGTTGAGTCGCTCGAACAATTTTCAATCTCAGACGAAAGAACTCCCGCAGAAATCGCTGCAATGTTACGTTCTCGTGGATATCAACCAGTTTGGAAAGATTGGGATTCTTCCTATCAGTGTCAGGGTGAAGTTCATTCAGCAAAAAAGCTTTCATTTGAACAGTCTACAGAAAATGCAATACTCGCTTCTTAAGTGTATTTGAAAATATCGATTTAGTGGACAATATGGAATTTTCAACGGATGAGAAAAGGCAATATCAGAGACATTTTTCTTTGCCTGGTTTTGGCAGTAAAGGGCAAGATCTTCTGAAGAGGGCATCGGTTTTAGTTATTGGTGCTGGCGGCCTTGGGTGTCCCGTTTTGCAATATTTAACTGCTGCAGGAGTTGGAGAGATCGGAATTGTGGATGAAGACATCGTTGAATTTTCAAATTTACAAAGACAGGTTTTATATTCTCACGAAGATATTGGGAAATTAAAAGTCGAAGTAGCATCTACTAAACTCAAACAGTTAAATCCATATATTAAGATAAGTAGCTTTGCGGTTCGATTTAATGCCTCAAATGCGAAGACCTTGCTCGATAACTTTGATATCGTTATCGATGGAACAGATAACTTTGATTCACGCTATTTGATCAATGACGCCTGTGTACTTTTTGATAAGGTTTTAATTTATGGAGCGATCAATCAGTTTAATGGTCAGGTAAGTGTTTTTAATTTACAAAATGGACCGACTTATCGTTGTCTATTTCCCCATCCACCTAGTGGAAATGCACTTCCTAGTTGTTCTGAGATTGGTGTTCTTGGTGTTCTACCCGGTATAATTGGTAATTTTCAAGCGTTGGAAGCAATCAAGGTGATCACTGGGGTAGGGGAGGTTTTAAACGGCAAAGTTTTGCTTTATGATGCGTTGAACCAAAAGAGTCAGATTGTTACAGTAAATCCAATTCAAAAAAGTCGTGAAATATACCAATTATCAGACCAGGTTACCCCGTGTCCGACCCACTCCAAAATTAAAACTGATCCAATGATTACCGAGATTGAACCTAAAGTATTTTCCGAGATGATTGAAAAACAAGAAGATTTATTTGTTTTAGATGTACGAGAAGATTGGGAACGCGAAGTGGCGATGATAGCTCCCTCTATTCATATTCCATTAGGAGAATTCTCCTCTTCTTCTTCTGGTCCTGAATTACCAAGTGAAATTTCTCGCGACGACAATATTGTAATTTATTGCAAGGCGGGAGTTCGGAGTCGAATGGCTTGTGAGGTACTGCAAGAAAAAGGTTATAAAAAGCTACATAATTTATCCGGTGGAATTTTAAAGTGGGAAGCCGATGGATTTCCATTTGCTTAATGCCTAACTTATTAGTCATAGGTGGAACTGATAGCTCTGGAGGGGCAGGGGTATCGGCAGATATTGAAACCATATCATATTTAGGAGGTAGGTGCCTGCCGATCATCACCGCGGTGACTGCACAGGGAAATAATGGACTGTTTCATTCTCATGCAATTCCACCTTCAATATTAGCGAATCAATTAGACTCAATTGACGAACAAAAAATAGATGCAGTTAAGATTGGTATGATCCCCAATCATGAATCGATTGAGGTTGTTGCCAGTTATTTAAAAAAAATAGAATCCACATCTATTATACTGGATCCTGTTATTAAAAGTTCTTCCGGTTATTCATTAATTTCTGATTCCGCTGCAAAGAGTTTACGAGATTTATTATTTCCGAATGTTTCCTTGGTCACTCCGAATTTATTTGAAGCTAAATTTTTTACTGAAGAAAATTATACTAATCATGATCAATATGCTACACTGGCAGATCAATTGATAAAGTCGGGAGCGAATGCAGTTCTTCTAAAGGGAGGGCACCTTGATGGTCCCCGATGTGAAGACATTTTCCTGTCTTCCAATGGAGAGAGGAGTACTATGGTGCATGATAGAATACCGACTGGCACAGAGGTCAGGGGGACCGGTTGCCGCTTAGCCAGTTCCATCTGTTACTACTTAGCGATAAAGGAACCTATGTCCAAGGCAATCAGCCTTGGAGTTAATTACCTTCAGGGTTATATTTCCGAAAATATATAATTGGATTTAATTATCGCCCCAATGCTTTTCGAATGAGTTCCTCTGTTGATGCATTTTTACCAATATCATCGGACGCCTTTCGAATAGCTTGATCTGCGTCCGTCGCTTTATAACCTAGAGTCAGTAGTGCGGATACCGCATCGTGATAAGAGCCAAACCCTACCCCCTCAACCGTTTCAGTTGAGATGCTTTCACTACTGCCACCAGTTGTTGGTACAGGGGCTTGTGTTATGACTCCTTTAGGCAACACTTTGTCTTTTAATTCAACAACGATTCGTTCCGCAGTTTTTTTCCCGAGGCCTTGGGCTTTTGAAAGCATGCCAATATCTCCACTTGCAATTGAAGTTTTTAACATTGGTAAGGAAAGTGATCCCAGTAAATTTAAGGCGATTCTTGGCCCGATTCCGGAAACTTTATCTACGATCATTCGGAAAAAATCCCGGGATTCGCGGTCCATGAAACCATAGAGTGTTTGTGAGTCTTCCCGGTAAGTTGCCTGAGTATACAGTTTGATTTCCTTACCCAAGGGGGGAAGTTTTTCCGATGTGGTAAGAGGGATATTAACTTGGTATCCAATTCCTCCAACTTGAATAACGGCCATATTTAACTGGCACTCAATTAATTCTCCTTTAATAAATGCGATCATAGGGGGTAATTTTTAAGCAGTAAGTCCAAGGACATCCTGCATGGAATAAAGATTTGCGGGTTGATTCACAACCCATTTTGCAGCTTTTAATGCACCTGCGGCAAAAATGACTCGGTCGGTTGCTCGATGGGTAAGCTCAATTCGCTCGCCCATACCTGCAAACATTACCGTATGCTCGCCCACGATGTCTCCTCCCCGTAATGCATGAGACCCAATTTCATTCACCTTTCGCTCACCTGGCATACCTTCTCGTCCATGAGATACATCCTTATCGCTTGCATTCCTTGATTCTTTAAGAATTTCTAAAAGTCGATCTGCAGTACCACTCGGTGCGTCTTTTTTTAGACGATGGTGCATTTCAATCACTTCAGGATCGAATCCTGAGTTTAAATCTAATACTTTTGCCGCTTGTTGAGTTAAGAAAAATAGAAGGTTTACCCCCGTGGAAAAGTTCCCAGCCCAGACCATTGGGATAAAATGAGATAACTGTTCAATTGCATGACGATCCTCTTTACTATGACCAGTTGTCCCAATAACCATGGGTTTGTTATGCTCTTTTGCTAACTGTGCGAGTGAGAGCGTTGCATCGCGAAGGGAGAAATCAATCACAACATCACAATGCTCAATTCCATCTTCTGGTTTATCTCCTAAATCAATGGGATAGCTAACCGTACAACCATGATCAGAAGAAATTGACTGAATCGCACTCCCCATTCGCCCCTTTGCTCCACTTAATAATATTTTTAAACTCATTGTAATTAGATTTTCAATTCTAGATTGTGAGCAATTTCTTTTAATAATTCAAAATTACTGGCGGTGGGAGGGGTGAGTGGTAACCTAGCTTCAGCGGATTGGATAATACCTTTTAATTGTAGAAGAGTTTTAATGGGGACTGGATTGGGTTCCATAAAAATATCGCAAAAGAATGAATAGTTTTTTGCATGAATTTCCCGAGCTTGTTTATAATTATCTTTGATTGCAAGTTCTACTAATTGAGATACCTCATTGGGAATAATATTAGAGGCCACACTAATTACTCCTTTTGCACCGCATGCCATAAACGGAAGAGTAAGCCCATCATCCCCAGAAAGGACGACGAAATTGGAATCGAGTGATCCCACGCTTTCAGAAACTTTCGAGGAGCGCCCACCCGCTTCCTTCAATGCACAGACATTCGGGTATTTTTCATATAATCTGGCAATAGTATTAGTTGAAATTTCGATCCCGCAACGAGAAGGGATGGAGTAGAGTATAATTGGCTTTTCAGTAGATTCTGCCAATGCACTGAAATGAGCAATTAATCCTTCCTGGCTTGGTTTATTATAATATGGGGCAACTAATAAAAATGCATCTGCACCAGCTTGGTCTGCTTTTTGCGTTAATTCGAGTGCTTCTTGTGTCGAATTTGCTCCCGTTCCCGCAATTACCGGAATTTTTCCATCCACAATTTCTACAGTATTTTTTATTACCTGTAGGTGTTCTTCTTCGGATAGAGTAGGGGATTCTCCCGTCGTACCGCAGGGCACGAGCCCTGATATCCCTGAAGATAACTGTGCGTTTACTAGGCGTTCGAGGTCAGTATAAGATACCGAGCCATCTTTCATTGGTGTGATTAAAGCAGTGTGTGCTCCGTGAAGTAGTTTCTTGTCCATTTGAAATAAATATGTGAGAAAGGATGATTCCCGTCTTTTACACATGTTCTTTCTCCACAGGATTTTTTCTGTGGTCAACTTTTTAATGGTGGAAACTCAAAGGATTCGTAATTTTTGTATTATAGCGCACGTCGATCATGGCAAGACAACCTTGTCTGATAGGCTACTTGAGAGTACCCAAACGGTAATGGCTCGAGAAATGAAAGATCAGCTGTTGGATTCAATGGATTTGGAGCGAGAACGTGGTATTACCATCAAGTGTCATCCCGTTTCTATGAATTATCAGTATAAAGACGGAGAGGAATATCTTTTTAATCTTATCGATACTCCTGGGCATGTTGATTTTTCTTATGAAGTATCTCGTAGCTTGGCTGCTTGTGAGGGGGCTTTGTTATTAGTCGATGCCTCACAGGGAGTGGAGGCACAAACATTGGCAAATGCTCAACTTGCAGAGGCTCAGGGGCTTACCATTATTCCAGTAATTAATAAAGTTGATTTGCCCAGTGCAGATGTAGATCGAGTATCCAAACAAATTGAAGATATTTTGGCTATTCCCGCAGAAGAAGCAATCTTAGCAAGCGGAAAGTCAGGAATAGGGGTAGAGGAAATCCTGGAAGCTGTGGTGGAACGTTTGCCTGCACCAAGGTGGACGGACTATCAACAGCCTCGTGCTCTTGTTTTTGATAATCAATTTGATTCTTTTAAGGGGGTAATTTGTTACATACGAGTCTTCTCTGGTTGTTTTAACAAAAATGCAAATTTGTTATTAATGAGCGAGGATAGGAAAACTCCAATTAAAGAAGTGGGCAAATTTTGTCCTCAGCCTGTCCCCATGAAAAGTTTAAATGTGGGAGAGGTGGGCTATATTGTAACCGGCATTCGAGATGTCACCGAAATCAAAATTGGTGATACTCTTACTCTTGCGGATACTCCAGCCAAGGAAATGTTACCAGGATATAAAGAAGTTCGCCCTATGGTTTTTAGCGGTCTTTACCCTTTAGATACCTCAGACTATGAAAAGCTAAAAAAAAGCGTGGGTAAGCTTCGGTTAAATGATGCGGCATTTACCTTTCAATCCGAGACTTCAGTTGCTCTCGGGTTTGGATTTCGATGTGGTTTCTTGGGGCTTCTCCATATGGAGATTATTCAGGAACGCCTGCGCCGAGAATATGATATTGATTTAATATCAACATATCCAAGTGTTGTGTATCGGGTGCATTTAACAGTAGGAGGGGTGATCGAGGTCGATAATCCGTTAGATCTCCCTGATATTACAGAGATTCTTAAAATCGAAGAACCCACAATTCTTGCTCGAATTCACGCACCGAATCATTGTATTGGTGACTTGCTCACTCTTGTGACAGAAAAAAGAGGATCTTGTAGTGATACTGAAACAATCGATGAGACTCGAGTAATGATGACTTGTAACCTCCCTTTAAATGAAATTTTGGTTGATTTTAATGATCGGTTAAAAAGTGTTACCCATGGCTATGGTTCTATGGACTATGATATGGCGGATTATGTTGAATCCTCTCTTGTACGAATGGAAATTCTTGTAAACGCCGAACCAGTAGATGCTTTTTCAACTATTGTACACAAGGATAAGGCCGAGAACCGGGGTAGGGTGCTATGTTCTAAATTAAAGGATATCCTGCCTCGACAATTATTTAAGATCGCCCTGCAAGCATCGGTGGGAGGGAAATTTATTGCCCGTGAGACTATCAGTGCAATGCGTAAAGATGTTACGGCCAAATGTTACGGTGGGGATATCTCTCGTAAAAGAAAATTGTTAGAAAAACAAAAAGAAGGAAAGAAGCGAATGAAACAGATTGGTAATGTGAACATTCCTCAGGAAGCATTCGTGCAAATTTTGAAAAGCTCAACCTGATCAATTATTTATGACCGAGAAAATAAAAGCGAAAAGATCTCAGAAAAAGGGAGCGAAAGAAATTCTACGCCTTGGGCAAAAAGCCCTAGACTACAGAAGGGATATATTGAGTATTGATCAAGTTACAAGATTAGAGTCTGCAACTAGTGAGTTAAAAAATGTTTTGGGAAATAAGACAATTTATATAGACGAACTCGAAGAAAAAGCAGAAAAAGTAGACATTGAATTAAAAGAATCTGGTGGACTCTACTATCACAAGAAAGGGTGGGTTGAAAATGTGGAGATGCTTATGGTGGCGGCCATTGTGGTGATTGGAATCAGAAGCTTTTTTTTACAGCCTTTCATTATTCCCACTAATTCAATGTATCCTTCCTTTTTTGGCATGCAGCCCAACTTATATGAAGAGGAAAATGAGGTTCCTAGCTTATTGGAAAGAAGTATAGATAAAGTCCTCTTGGGGGCATCGCATTATCGATTAAATGTTGAAAGTGCAGGAAATTTATATTTGGTTTTGCAAAATGGGGGAAGTTTCCGATTTGCCGAAGCCACTTTTCCGAATGGTCGATTCTTTCTATTTCCCAATACGGTTAAAGAATATGTTTTTGAAGTGGGAGGAAAAGAACATACACTCCAAGTTCCTGCTGAATTCGATTTTGATACCTTGATCGCTAAAAAATTCGCGGGGATTGAGAGTTTACGTGACCTCCCTTTGATCGTAAGCCAAGACCAAGGGTTTACCGGGAATAGACTAAAATTATCTAATCAGAATTATCAAAAAGGAGATATAGCAATCGCGTTTGATATTTTATTGGGAGATGCCTTATTCGTGGATCGAATGTCTTATAATTTTATTACGCCTAAATCGGGAGATCCTGCCGTTTTCCGCACCGGTTCAATTGATGAATTTAACAGAAAGATTGGTACACCGGTCCGAAATTTTATTGGGGAAGATAAATATTATATTAAACGCTTAATTGGAGAACCCGGTGATCGTTTAGAGATGAAAGTTCCTGACTCAATCTTCACAAACGGAACGGATGTTCGTAAAGGAGTACCCGGAGTTCTTTACCGTAATGAGAAACCAATTTCAGGAAAAGTTGCTTTTGATGAAAATCGAAAACGTGCAGAAAGTTTATCAAATGATCCCAATGCCAAGAACCCGATGAATTATCCTGGTTACCGATCAGAAGGCTTACTTTCGAACCGCGAAGTTATTACTGTCCCCCAAAAAGACGATGTAACAAACCCTACTGGATTTAATGGATATTTTATGATGGGAGATAATTCAACTGATAGTTTAGATGGTCGTGCTTGGGGATTTGTACCTGAAAACGAAATTATTGGACGTGCGTTTGTCGTTTATTATCCATTTACAAAGAGATGGGGTTTCTCCAACTAATACATCCCTGTAGACATTATAGCAGTATGACATATTTCGCACAATATGGATTATGTCTAATTGCGTAATCTGTGAGTTCCCTTAGGCATTTACCAAGTTGGTTAGATTCTCGTAGTTCGGGGGTCTTACTCCATGTCACATCATTGCCAGGTGATTTTGGGATTGGGAATTTAGGGAAGTCTTCATTCGAGTTTATCGATTTTTTAAATGTGGCTGGATTTAGATTTTGGCAAATTTGTCCAGTAGGTCCAACTGGTTATGGTGACTCCCCGTACCAAGTATTTTCCTCTTCTGCAGGAAACCCCTATTTGATTGATTGGCATGCTCTTATTGATTTAAAAATGATAAGGCTTGATGATCTAGGTTCACTACAGAGTAATCCGGATCATGATGTAAATTATGGTCATCTTTATGAACATTTTTATACCGCTGCCTCAATTGCCTTTTCTAATTTTGTGCAAAGTGGTGAAAGTATTGAATCTAAATACGGAAAGTTTGATCTTTTTATTGAAGAAAATAAAAGTTGGTTAGAGCCCTACTGCTGTTATCAGGCCCTCAAGAAGTCCGCTCTGAATAAGCCTTGGTGGCAATGGGATAAGAATGTTAGGAAATTTAGTGCATCGATTTTAGAGGGTTTATCGAGTGCACAGCTTGAAACTTATAATCTTCATTTATTTCTCCAATATATATTTTTCTCACAGTGGAAGGAGTTACGGACTTACGCTCACAAAAAAGAAGTTCAAATCCTTGGGGATTTACCAATCTATGTTGCTCCAGACTCAGCTGATGTATGGGAAAAGCCTGAACTTTTTCAAGTGGATACAAACGGAGCGGGATTTTCGCATGTAGCAGGAGTTCCTCCAGACTATTTTAATGAAGATGGTCAATATTGGGGAAATCCACTGTACGACTGGCCCGTTCACAAGGCAGACGGTTACCAATGGTGGATTAAGCGTTTGGAGTCGCAATTATCCCTTTTTGATGTGGTTCGAATTGATCACTTTAGGGGATTTCATGATTATTGGAGTATTCCGGCAGATACTTCAGATGCAAAGGCAGGTAAATGGGAGAACGGTCCTGGAATTGATTTTTGGAATGTGGTTGCAAAATATTTCCCTACCCTCCCCTTTTTAGCTGAAGATTTAGGTTTGATCACCAAGGGGGTTCGATCTCTTCGAGAAAGCGCTGGATTACCGGGAATGGCAGTTTTACAGTTTGCATTCGATGGCGATCCTGAAAATCTTTATCTCCCCCATAACTTATCCCCGGACCTCGTTCTCTACACAGGTACTCATGATAATGATACTACCTGTGGTTGGTATCATTCAACTGATGATGAAATTCGCGGGAATTTTAGGAGTTACTTTAATATTCCGGGCGATTTCCCATCTTGGGATATGTTAAGGATGGCATACCGTACGACTGCTCAATTGGTGATCATTCCAATGCAGGATTTGCTCAGTCTGGGTTCTGAAGCACGCCTCAATGAACCAGGCCATTCATTTGGAAATTGGACATGGCGAATGAGTCCATGGCAACTTAAGAATATTTCAGTTGAATGTTCTGCATATCTAAGAAATCAAGCTGAAATATCAGGTAGACTAGCAAAGAAGAGTGTCGCTTCGATCGCAAAATTATCCTAGATTAATCACTTCACAGGCTTAATTTGAAAAGACTATTTCCATACTTTCTATTACTAAAGCCCTATTGGTTTGCCTTCCTTATTGCATTGGTATGCGGCGTCATTTACGGAGTCTCAAGTGGATTTGGTCTGCCTTATATGATCGATCAAGTCTTTCCTATAATATTTCCTGGTGAAAAATTGGATGTGCGGTTAAGCACATGGGAATTATTTATGTATATTTCTTGGTTCCCCCTTGTCTTTATCATTCGCGGTACAAGTAGCTATTTTAATTCTTACTTTATTAATTATTGTGGAATCCGGGTACTTGAGAAAATCAGATTTCAGGTCTTCGGAAAGCTTCAGCGCCTACCTATTTCTTTCTTTCATCGCAATCAGGAGGGTGACCTTCTTAGTCGAATGATCTCAGACACTGGTCAGTTACAGGCTGCCATCCTACAGGTCAGTAATGATTTAATCAAACAGCCTATCACTTTTATCGGAGCGATTACTGCATTAATTGTAATGGCTGTTCAGCGTGAAGGTATGGCATTTGTTCTCTTATGCCTACTTGTAATTCCAATCTGCGTATTTCCCATTCGCAGGATTGGTGAGTTACTTTTAAACAAAGCACTCAACATGCAAGAAAAAGCGGGGAACTTGACGTCAATTTTGAGTGAAAATCTATCTGCTTACAAAGAAGTTCGAGCCTTTAATCTCGAAAGTCGAGAAAAGGAAAGATTTTTAAATGTTTCCGAGAATTTTATCGATGCCCGAATGAAGGTGATCAAATACTCACATATGCTGACACCACTTATTGAAATTATTACGGCAGTTGGAATTTCAGCAGCAATTTTTCAAGCATCTAGAAAATCAATACAATTAGATGCGGTAGTACCTGTAATTGTAGCACTTTACATGTCTTATGAGCCGGTTAAGAAATTAGGCGGTATTCATACCTCGATTAAACAGGCCCTCGCTTCTCTGGAAAGATTGGAAGAAATTCTTGAAACTGATGAAAGTATTTCTAATCCAACAGAACCTACGGAAATCAAAATGATAAGAGGTGAACTAGAATTTAATAATGTTTCATACTCCTACTCCAATCGTGAGGAGGAACTAAATGAAATTCCTGCCTTAATTGATATCAATTTAAAAATATCCTCCGGTGAAGTAGTTGCCTTAGTGGGCCCCAGCGGAGGAGGTAAAAGCACTCTTGCTGGGTTATTGCCAAGATTTTATGATCCCGAAAAGGGATCCGTTTTATTAGATGGAATGAACTTACGTGATTTTTCTCTTCACGATGTTCGAGATGCAGTGGCCCTAGTGCCACAAAAACCGTTCCTTTTCGATCTTGATGTGGAGAAGAATATTGAACTGGGTAAATCAAAATATACTGATGCCACGATTAATGAGGTTTGCCAATTAGCTTATGCGGATGAGTTTATCAATGAATTTGAACAAGGTTATCAGGAACGCCTTGGAGAAAAAGGAAGCCGATTATCAGGTGGACAACTTCAACGCCTCGCTCTTGCCCGTGCTTTTTTCAAAAATTCCCCGTTATTGGTTCTGGATGAGGCAACCTCGGCTTTAGACGCGGAAAACGAAGATAAAATTCACGAGGCAATGGCACAGTTGATTAAAGGTAAGACCACCCTGCTAATCGCTCACCGCTTTAGTTCTTTAAAATTGGCATCCAGAATACTCGTCATGGATAAAGGCAGAATTATCGCGGATGGACCACATGACGAAGTTTACAAAAACTGTGACTTGTATCGTACTTTGTACGACCAACAAAACGAGGGATTATCCTAAGGGTAGTTTAGCGATTCTTTCCTCGGAGTATCCTCATTAATTCAAGACCATCACTCGGTGGTCCTTCCGGGAAATTTTCTGTAGGCTTGAGTGTTACAGGAAGAATTGATCGAAAAAACGCCAATGAATTGGCACAGAACCAACTTACCATAATAATCTCGAGCCAGGTTGGTATAATAATTGAAAAAATGACCCAGCCTGAAACTGTGCTCATTAACAATGATGCAACTGGGCCCATGGCTATTATGGTGAAAAGTTTTACTGGAGATAGATTTTTTGTCTGATAACCGGTAAAGCCTTCCCTTCCGCTAAGAAAACTTAGTTCCCAGTATATCCTACCAGAGGTTATTTTCCATGATTTACTTTTATTTCCCACACGGATCAAAAGGACATCTTTAGTTAAAAAGAAAGCGGGGACAAGATGGCCTAACTCATGAATAAAAGTGGCAAAGGAACGAAACAAGACAAGTCCAATCCACGCCGAAATAATCCACGGTAGTCCCTCCCAGCTTAAGTAATTAATACTATTTGCAATATATAATATCATTTTAAAACGATTGAACTTGCTCGAAAAGATTCATTTTATAAGTTTATGCACATTGACTGATAAAGAATGTTTCGTTTTCTTATGCAAGCCTTCTCGGGCAAGAAGCTCCATGTTCGCGTTCCTCACACCAAAGGACTGCCCTTGACTGATGAAAATAAATTTGGGGAAGAAGCGGAATCCAGCCAATGGATTGGCGTTGATCTTGATGGTACTTTAGCGGAAGCAGGACCCTGGCAAGGTTTTGAGCATATCGGCAAGCCGGTACCTAATATGATGAAGCGTTTAAAGATATGGATAGAGATGGGCTATCGTGTAAAGATCGTTACTGCCCGTGCCCAAGATCCAGAAAAGGCAATTCCCCCCATTCGCAAATGGCTTCAAAAGCAAGGGTTGCCAGATCTTGAGATTACTAATGCAAAGGATATGGATATGATAGAGCTTTGGGATGATCGTTGCGTCCAGGTTATTCCCAATACTGGTAATCCCGTTGGTCCTGCATCCGATCCTTACAGAAATAAAAGCTAAATTTATTTACAAATTGGGTGATTCTTAATCGCTATACAATTCGGTTAAGTTGTGGCTCGGCTAATTTCCCTTTGGTCTAGTCAGTAGTTAATTGGGCAAAATTTAATCGATTAGGAATTTTACTTTTTTTAGTATGTGCAGTCCATTTTCTGCCTTCCCAACACGATTAGCACTTTTATCCCTTTATCGCCGTTTCCTTCATAGTGGGAGGAGGCAAAGGAGTCATTTTTTCAACGATTACTTTCTTGATTGCTGGCCCTACCCTTTTTTGTGGATATTAAAAAAATCGTAAGTTTCGCATTCCTGCGATTTTTACTTTGGGATTACTATTTCTTGTCCTTGCCCCAGGTGCTCTTGGCCATTCAGAGGGAGTAGGTACTTTACATTTTATTTCCTACTTTAGCGGGTTTTTCATTAGGGTTAGGACATTGGCTTTAAGCTTAGGCCTTGTAAGTCCAGTCCTTGATGCATTGTGCACGCTGAAAAAAATCAGTGTCCTAATTAGGTCCTGTTGCTTTACTAAACCATTGATTGAGATAGTTTGTCTATATTTGACCCTCCCTTGTTAAGTATTTAATGTTGAGAGAATGCTTGTCTATTCTCTGCTACGTTTATTCTTCATCTTTTTATCTACAATGTGCCTGGATGGAAAACCGAGTATTGTTTTCTCTTTGATCGATGATAATGGTTGGACTGATCTTGGGTATCTGGAGTCAAATTACGATGAGAGTGCAAATATTGACAATGATACTCATCCCGCCAATATCTTTAAAATCGTAGATACCACAGCGTTCAACTACCCTCCCCGCCCGGACTGCTTGATGTCTGGACAATATTCTTCAAGGCTAAGGCTTTATACAATAACTAGTTTATATCCTCTCGTAAGTGGGAGTCTCAAAGATATTCGAAGTAAAAATACTTCACTACTCACTGAAGGCAAAATTATCATTGCTGCCACTCCTACTACAGATTGCGGTTCCAAGATTACTAATCCCTTTCTCATTCCTAAGCAAAAGAGGAGG
Source organism: Candidatus Seribacter sulfatis (assembly GCF_964187635.1). NCBI lineage: Bacteria > Pseudomonadati > Verrucomicrobiota > Opitutia > Opitutales > Candidatus Seribacteraceae > Candidatus Seribacter > Candidatus Seribacter sulfatis. The sequence goes on from NZ_CAXLMO010000012.1 coordinate 14,115, forward strand.
AAACAGTACTCGTGATGAATTGGTGGGGAAAACTTATTGGGACCGGTGTAGGAATGCTTGGCGGGCCGATCGGTTTGATTGCCGGTGCTGCCCTGGGACACCTTTATGATGAGGATGATCCAACTCCTCAGGATGAGCGTAAGGCTCGTATACTTTATCTCGCTTATTTTTTTTCCTGTGCTGCTAAAGTAGCGAAGGCAGACGGAGGTATTTCCGCAAATGAAATTGAAGTTACTGAATCATTAATACAAAGAATGGGGCTTGATGAGAAAACCGCGGAATTTGCCAAAAATGTATTTCGAAAAGCGAAAACCAGTCGACGCTCAGTCGATGAAGATCTCAAAGAGGCGGGGCGCCTGATCGGATATGATCCGATCGTTGGACAGTCTTTTCTTGGGGGTCTTTTCGAAATTATTCGTTCCAATGGAAATAAACTTAACGAATTACAAGTTCGCTTTCTACTATACGGAGAAGAACGCCTTAAACTTAAACCGGGAACAGTTCGTTCATGGATACGCGGTGGGTATGCTCCACCCCGGCAGGATCCTTCAGTTGACAGTTTATCCCTAGAAGGTGCCTACAACGCATTGGGCTTAAAGCAGGAGTGTAGTGAGAGGGAGCTCAAGAAAGCGTATCGTGCTAAAGCCGGAGACTTTCACCCAGATAAGTTAAAGAGCAAAAACTTACCGCAAGAGTTTTTAAACTTTGCTAATGATCAATTAACAAAAATTAATCAAGCTTATGAAGTGATAAGCAAGGCTCGTGGGATCAATTAATAATAAGACCATCCCGGATCGAAATAATTTTGTCACATCGATTGGCGATCTCTTCATTATGTGTAACCATTAATACAGCGATGTTCTGTTCCCTTGCTAGGTTTTGTAACAGTTCGAAAACATTTTCAGAATTTGCAGAATCTAAATTGCCTGTGGGTTCATCAGCAAGTAACAATGCGGGAGAATTAACTAATGCCCGGGCAATTGCCACCCGTTGTTGTTCTCCACCAGATAGCTTGTTAGCAAAACGCTCCCTTTTGCTTTCTAAACCGAGTTTACAAAGTACATCACTTGCTTTTTCTAAGGCAATTTTTTTAGACAACCCTTTTTTTTGAGCTGGAAGAGACACATTTTCAACTGCTGTTAATTCTTTTATTAAAAAATGAAATTGAAAAACAAAACCAATGGATTGGTTCCTTAGCATCGTTCGCTGTTCTTCATTCGATTTGGACATCTCTTTACCATCTATTATTATTTCTCCGGAGTCAGGTTGATCGAGTAAACCTAGTAAATAAAGAAGTGTGCTTTTGCCACATCCAGAGGGTCCTACAATTGATGTTAACTCTCCTGCACTTGCTTCAAAGGAAACACCTCTAAGTGCATTTACTCTTTCATCTCCTTCCAAAAATGAATGGCTCAGGTCGTGAACTTGTAATAAGGGAATATCCACTATATGCTTTCCCTAATAATTTTTGCCGGTTCAATTTTTGATGCCCTACGTGCAGGAATCCAACTGGCAACGCTCACAAATAGAGTGGCTAGTAAAACGGCACTCAAGTAATGTGAAATATCCCAATTTACCGCAAATTTGTCAGTGGAAAAAATTCCTCGTACACTTAACGGAATCTGTGAAATGATGTAAGTTACGATCGCGCCTGAAATAACTCCTAATATGATTCCTGCAATCAGTACAATGGTACCTTGCCAGAGGAATACAGAAGATACATCTCGGGGAGAAAACCCAATCGACCTGAGAATTGCAATATCGCGGGTCTTCTCTATTACCATAATCGCAAACACATTAAACATGCCTAATCCAGATAGTAAGAGGATACAGGAAACAGTTATCGCTGATGAAATTCGCAAGGCTTTAAATACATCCAACCAAACCTTTTCTCTTTCTTGCCAGCTAACAGTTCTATGTCCAATTGATTCTTGAATTTGTTTAGCAACATCCGGTGCATTATTTACATTTGATAACGCTAGTTGAAGTATAGAGCCTCCAAATCTCTTTCCAATTAAAGATCTTGCCGTTGAAAGATCAATATAGATACGTTTTTTATCAATCTCGCTCGCACCAGTTTCAAATATTCCAGAAACCCGTAATTGAAAGTTTTTCTTGGTTCCAACTAAGTTGACCCGTTCACCTAATTTAATATTAAGCCTTTGCGCGATCCGATAGCCTATCAAAATACCCATGCGATCTTTCTCAAAATTTTCAATCGATCCTTGAATCAATTGATTTTCAATATTTGAGACTTTAATGTGATCTTGAATTCTTAATCCATGCACTTGAACTGATTGACCACGAGAGTGAGAATTTAGTCTCCCAATAGTTTCGAGGATTTCAGAGATACCAATAACTGAAGGGAAATTCGAAAGGGACTCGATTATTTCTGCAGGATGGTCGATGCCTTCAATAAATCGAGAATTCTCCCTGTTTTTGAAAATAAAATGGGTTTTACCATCAGTTGATACTTTATTGATGGTCGACTCATTATCCTGAAATCTATCCGAAATGCGAATCGCCCCACTAGTACCTAAGATTGTATCAATAAAAACCTTTTGAAAGCCGGAGGTTTGTGCCTGAGTAACAATAAAAAAAGCAATTCCAAATACTATCCCAAGTAAACTCATCATCATCGTTCGCTTGCGCGAAAAAACATAACGCAATGCTAATTGAAGAGATGGGCTCACAAATCTTTAATGGATATGATTGGTTAGAATTGGCTTTACCTTTTGCCCGTCGTTTAAAATATGCGGTGTCTCATATACTACAATATCACCGACTTTTAGTCCTTCCAAAATCTCTATACTTTTTAAGTTTCTAGCACCAATCTTTACCGATCTTATAAACGCTTTTCCTTCCCTTACCACAAAAACAGAATTACCGATCAAGGACTTACTGGGAAGAAGTAAACGATCTTCTTTTTTACTTTTTATTATTTCAACTCTTCCAGACATACCCGGTTGAACCATTTGAGTTGATTGCAGAGGCTCAAGATAGAGAAGTCTTCTTCCTGTGGAAGCATTTACTGTCGGGGAAAGTCTGGAAACCTTTGCCTCTATGATTTGATTACCCCTTGAAAACAGAGATACTGCAGCAGTTAAACCCTCTTTAATTCCCACAAAATCATCCTCATCTAACGATGCTTCGATTAGCCGTTCATTTGAGATTATGGTTCCCAAATTATAGCCAAAAGAAATTAACTCCCCTCCTGACACATTAGAATTTATCAATTGACCATCGATAGGACTTCTAATGGTCATCTTTTTAATTTGAGCTTTTAAATCTTCGATTCTAATTGAATGATTAATTAGTTTCTCGCTATCTGAAATTTTTTCTTGTTCAACTTCAATTTCTAAACGAGTTACAATATTCTTTTTCCTTTTTAGTTCAGCTAAGGTTATTTTTTCTGCATTAAAAAGTGCGGTTGATGCATTCAGTTCCTCTTTCTCAATTTCTAAGGTATTTGCGAATATGGAACCTTCATTAATTCTCTGCTCGAAATGATTTTTTTCCATTAAAGCTTTTTTAAGGCTACGATTTAAATCACTTATGTCCAATTGAACAAGAATCTGTCCTTTAACAACCGGAATCGCTTTGCTTAGGGGCTTTATGGCAACGAATTGCACTACACCTTGGGCATGAGATTTTAATTGAAAAGTCTGCTCTGCCAGAATTTGAATATTTCCAGTAACTGAATCTTTCATCGTTCCTTTAATTACTTTAGCACAGAGCAATCTCTCCCCCTTAGACACGATAAAAAAACTAAAACCTGCGATTCCTAACAATATACCTATAATAACTATCGATTTTATTTTAATCATTTCGGATATTGTAGATGGAATTCGTATTTTTCTTTTACCTGAAAATAGGAAAAGACTGTTTGTATTAGACTTAACCTAGCTTTGGAAAGATCAAGTTTTGAGGAAAAATAGCTGACATATGTTATTTGATTAATATCAAATTCAAGTTGGCTTTTTTCAAACCGGTTGTTTGCAGTTGAAACAAGTTGCCTGGCAATATCAATTTGTTTTGCCAGGTTAAACATTTGTGCTTGGAGACTATTCATTTCCAACCGAAGTCTTTTAGTATTACTTTCAAGTTGGATTTCAAACTGGCGTTTTTTTGCTAATGCCAGTGATTTCATTCCCTTAGTGTAGGAAGAATCCCAAAGTGCCCAGTTAGCCTCAACACCTATAAGTAAGTTATTTCGTCTTACGGAATCTGCTTTGTTTGGCAGGTCAATCTGATCCTGATAGAATCCACCGACTAAGTTAACTTTTGGTTTGAGATTCGAATCTGCTATTTTAACATTTTCTTTTTCTATGCTTATTTGACTTTTAAGTTCTTCAAGATTTTCAGATGAAATAGAACCGACCAGTTGTGGAATTCTTTTCCCAAACTCATGTTTATTGTAGAAGCTTTCAAATTTCTCCGGGATATCAATTACTATTTCATTGTAGTAGCCTGTATCATGTTTGAAGTACGCTTTTTTGGATATTAAAAGACGATTAAATTCGGCAATTTTAATAGATTGTTCTAGCTTTTCTATTGTTGCTTGACTGACCATTAATTCGGTAGCGAAGCCTAATTCTTTTCTTTTGATTAAGTCTTCTTCATTCTGTTCGCTTAGGGAGAGTGCATCTTTAGCAAGTTTTAATTGAAAATTCAAAAGCACAAGTTCCATAAACTCTGATTTTATCTGCGAAATTAAATTAGATTTTATCGCGTTAGTTTTCTTAACACCATATTCGGCTGACAGTTCTGCGATTCGACTCTTTGCCTTCAATCCTCCCCAATGATAAACTGGTTTTTTAACATAAATTGAACCAACTGTTCGATAGCTTTGATCATAAGCTTGTCCCGGTCGATTTTCATGGATTGAATATCCACTTACATTCAAGTTAACTGATAAACCTTTTGCTGATTCAGCAACCATTTTATTTGAATTCGCTACCTTGCCCAGTTGTTTAGATTCACTAATCAAGGGTGCATTGTCATCCAAACTCTGAAAAATTACTTTTAAAACAGGAAAGTAGGTTTCGATATCTTCCTCCGAGTGAAATAATTTTTTTCTATCTCCATAGACTGCCAAGGAATAGGAAATCAACACAAGGAAGATAATAAAACGTGTTATACTAGTAAAAGAACTCAATTTTGCAGGTTAAACCTAAAGTTACTAATACTCAATCAGAATGAATTTGAATCTTATAAAATTTAGTTCTAATTTTTGGAGGAACTTGTCAGATAAATGGACTGAAGAGCTTCGCCAATCCATTGATCTTTTTGATCAACGGTGTCTGATCTGATCGTTGCTACTTCATCCGTTGTCATTTCCCCAAAGTCATTTCCCCAAGCCTGCCTAACATAAGTTACCACATTAGCAATTTCTCTGTCGTCAATAGGAACCGCTGCCATATTGACTGCAGCAGATGTGCCGTATTTTTCACCTTTAACAGTAATTTCTCCTTTTAATCCCTTTAAAATGATCTTAGTGATTAAAGCCGGATTTGCAGAAACCCATTCTGAATCTGCTAATGGAGGATATTGATTTGGAATACCAAGACCATTTGCTTGGTGACAAGAAGCACATCGAAGAGCAAAAATCTTTTTACCGGAGTCATATTTTCTTTCTAATCTCTGAGTTTCCTTTTCTTCATCCGATAATTCTACAATTTCTTGTGGAGGGTGAATTTGAAAACCATTTGTTGAATGTGCTAATTGTATCGAACAAACAAAGATCAAGCACCCAAACATAAATACGAAAATAAGGGGTGCGATAAGGAAACCCTGAGTGGGGGGATGTTTTTCACGATTAAGTTCCGAATGAACTTCAACCATATCATCATCATTCATTACATTACTATCTTCTAAGCTTTTTTTTGTCTTATTACTCATTTATCGGAATTTAGTTCTGCAGCAGTCCACATTTGCATTTGTCCCCGATCTTTGACGAAGTCCCTTACATTAGCTACTTCCTCTGGGCTTACAGCAGATGCAGAATTACCCCAATCATTTCTAATGTATGTCAGTACATCAGCAATTTGCTGGTCTGTTAAAGAACCTGGTGGTACTCCCGGGGCTATCATAACACCATTGTATTTATCACCATTAACTTCAATTTCTCCCATTAAACCATGCATGCTAATTTTAATTATTCTTTCCTTATCACCGAGCACCCAGTCAGAATCTGCAAGTGGAGGGAATGCACCTGGTAGACCTAAACCAGTGGGTTGATGGCAGGATACACACCCTCCCCCGCCTGGACCGACTTTTGTGTAAATTTCTTTTCCGGATGAAATTTGGTCCGCTAACCAGGTCGGTAATTGAGTTGAGGTCGTTGGGACTACAACAAGTTCCGATGCATCCGATTCCTCCTCCTCCACGAAACTCATCTCAGGCAATTCATAATCTTGACGAAGTTCTTGAAGGTAAGCTACAATACGATTTGCTTTAATTCGTGGTTTTACGAGTCTTGTTCTGTTATCTTCTGAGATAATTTGTATAGAGCCAGATACATTAGAGTCCTTAATGTCATAGAGAAATGGGCTCGGCGGACAAATTGATTTTTCGTTTAAAGATTGTGGTTCGAAAAGGTGTTGGTGCAACCATTCATCCGAATATTCTCTCATTCCTAGGTTCGCTAAATCAGGACCTACTCTAGTATTTCCTATGTTTACTTCATTCTGCAAAATATAATCTCTCGCGACCGAAGGTCTTTTTCCCCATCCTCTTTCCACATCAAAACCAGCTTCAACTAATCGGACTTGTTGAGTATGGCATGTGGCACAACCAAGAGATAGATATTCGACGGCACCTTGTTGAGCAACACCAGAAAACGCAACAGGATATAAATCAGAATCCTCTGGTATATTTCCATCCTCGTTTAAAACAGAAGAAGTCGGAGACAAATCTCCAAATTGCTTGCGAGCACCTACTACAAAGGCAAGCCAAGCAACTGCGAGTGTGGTGAAAATTCCAAATGAAAATTTAAAAATATTATTCATACTGTAGAAGCCTTAGATACAAACTTTTTACTTCTTCCCGTATTTTCAAAAGGGTTAGGAACAAGAACCTTCCAAATATTGATTACAAACACCAATTGTGAAAAGCCTAGTATGATAAATGAAATTTCGGTGATTAGAAAATAGGGTTGAATTGAAGCAATAACAGAGTTTGTCCAGTCAAGAGCAGGTTGTTGGGCCAAAACACCATGAGTTAAACCACCAATTAGATAAGCCAGTAACAGCATCATGACACCCAAGGCTGAAGTCCAAAAATGGAATGATTTTGCAGATTTGGTAATTTCTTTTCCTGTAATTTTGGGAAGCATGTGGTACACCGCACCAAAAACAATCATACTGAAAAATCCATAAACGCGTTGATTGAAATGAAACTCATTAATGATAGAAAATTGGGTCAATTTGGCTACTGAAGGAAGCGAAAAGATAACCCCAATGTAACTTGATATTGTATATGAGAGAGTACCGAAAATAACAAATCTAAGGGGTAAACTACTCCATACTTTATCTATATCTTTAAATGCAGTGGCATGAAAATTTGTTGAGGCAACTGCTATGGGGAAAATCATTGCAATGCTCATAACTGTACCAATAGCAGGTATCCACATTGGTACAGGTCCACCTTCTAAGTGATGCACGACAGACCAAGGGGCAAGAGTTGCTATACACCAAAACCCAAAAATTGCTAAATAATACTTATCGATTGGCTTACCAATAATCGAAGGAATTATGTAATAAGCTACACCGAGAGCAAAAGGCGTGAGCCAAAGCCAAATTAAATTTTGTCCAAACCACATTGAAAGAACACTCTGAACCGTTCCTGGTGAAGGATTAATTTCAAGACCATTCCAAGCGATTAAGAAAAGTGCAGGGAACCACAAGATGGCAGCAAGTATGAACCACTGGGGTGCAATCGTGTCTGGGTATTTACGAGAGCGGTGGAGCACAATAATCAAGCAAGTAATGATTGCGTATGAGATAAAAAGTAGTGGCCAAACCTCATTAGGCATTTCAAGCATTTCATGAGAATTCATGTGTCCATCCAAAATACCAAGGAGGCCAAATGTTATTCCGAGATTCCATAATACTCCTGATGTAATAAGCAATACTCGTCCTCTAACCTCAGCTTGGGATAATCTAGCAATAATCCATATGCTTATTGCAAAAATTGAATTTCCACCCCAACCATAAACAAAGGCATTTGCTTGAGCTATTTTCACTTTTCCGTAAGTGAAGTATTCGAAAGATGAAAGAAAAAAAGGATCTGTTAATTTAGCAGCGGCAATGTAAGCGAGGAGTGCGGCGGCAAGTAACCACAAACCGGCAGAGGCAATAAAGAAAGAAACCACCCATTTTGCGGACTTGTCTATCACTTGTTCGTCAGTAAGTTTCACTTTTGGATTATTGGTCTTTGTTTGGTTTGGGACGGTAAGATTCAGTAACTTTTTGCATTGCTGATTCGAGGCTAGAATTTTTTTCGTTATGGAAATTAATAATTTTTGATTCAAAAATATTAGAATCATTTTTGAACTCCATGATTTTTTTACTTCTTTGGTCCGAAATCATACTTTGGGATTCAACATTATTTTCCTCATTAAAATACACTTGAAATAAAAAATAAGCTGATACCAAAATGATACCAATGATAAGTGAGAAAAACACACTACATCCATCTGCACGCTGTAATTTAGGATCACTCATGATGGTTTAAAGAGTCTAAAATTCTTGGGTCTCTCACGGGAATTAACTCAGCAACGTTTGAATTGAAGCTTTGTCGTACGGCACGCACACATAAACATCCAACCCCTATTAGGGTGGAAATCCCCCAAAATAAATGGAATCCAAGTACAGGACGGGCTTCGTATCCGACATATGCACCAGGAACAATCTCACGCCCCGGAATAATGTTCCAGTACAGGTCAAGCAGATGAAAAGCTAATATCCAAAGTGCAATAAAAGCAATTCGACCCCCGTTGATTTTATTCTTGTAGAAAAGTAAGTAGAGAAAAGGAAAGAAAAAGTGTCCAAAAATTAATCCCATGCTTACCCAAAACCAAGCTGAAGTTTCTCCTGTATTGGGGTTAATTTCTCTAATATTATACCAAAATGTTTCTTCTGGAATGTTCGCACTGTAGATCAAGAAATATTGAGAAAAGCTAATATATGCCCAAAAAACGGTAAATGCTAAGGAAAGACAGGCTAGATCATATTGATGGGCCTGTTTGTAAATACCGGTGAGGGTACCCTTTTTGAGAAGGAAAAGGCATCCCAAGATGGTGATTGCGAGTGCAGATCTCATTCCCGATGAAAAAAACCAAACTCCATACATTGTGGAGAACCATTGATATTCTAAACTCATGAACATGTCAAAAGCACCAAAGGTGAGAGCCAATGCCGTAGCGGGAATACCTATCGCTGAGACTTTCATACCGAGATGTGACCATTTTGGGTCACCATCCTGGTCTTGTGTAAATGAAACTTTTCTCATCCAATGGCTAAGACCGCAAAAAACTGCGAAGTATAAAATGATCCGCAAACTAAAAAAATAAAGGTTCAAATAGCCCGCTTTCTTTTGATGGAGAACATCTGTTGCAACAGTTATACCATCAACTGTTGGACTATCTGGGTTGATCCAAGACCATAAAATGCCAGCGTTATCTCCCCCAAATAAAGCCACAAGTAATAGAGGAGCAAAGCAAAGACCTAACCACGGAAAAGCCGCAAGTCCATGCTCCAATTGTCTCCTTACCACTGGTGTCCATCTCGAATTAAAAACTCTGAAAATCATGACTAACATTAACATCCCAATTGCAATGCTTAGCCAAAACGAGCAACCCCATAACCATCCAAGGAAGGGTGCTTTATCACCGCTTGAAAGTCCCAAGAATAATCCAACTAAACCAATTGCTAATCCAAGAACAGCACCGGCAAGTAATTTTAAATCAGTATCTTTTTTGGCAACCTCACTCATGATTTCTTATCAATTCCATTGGTAGCATCGCTCACATAGCTTTGTAGTGCTCGTAAGTATAGTACAATTGCCCATCGCTCACGAGGAGTGAGTTTGTCTTTCAGTCCAAGCATTATTCCGGAAGCAGAACCCATTGCAATTGCATTGTAGATTTGTCCGTCCGACCATGGTGCTGCTGATTCTAAGTAAGATCCGGATTGAGATGAATCTGACAGGTTACGCGGTGCTAACCCAAAATAAGAGGTGACTCCTTTTCCATCTCCATAATCGCCGTGGCAAACAGAACAGTGAATATCATATTTCTCTCTTCCCAAACGCATCAAATCGATATTAATACCTAATTCATTCGGTATTTTACTGAGCCATTTCCCATTTGAATCCTTACCAGTTTTGATCGAATCACTGAGAAACTTAGGTGTAGCAGAAAAAACATTGTTTTGAGTAATTAAGTTACCACGAATGGCAGTACCAATAACAGGTAAACGATCGGCCCGATTGTCCCCAAAAAAAGGATTTTTGGTTTGTGACTTGTATTTAGCTTGCCTGTCCATGTCAGGAAATACTTCGATTGGAGTATTTTCTGTCAAGTCGCCCCGGAATCCCATAATGGACACGATGCTTGCAGCAATGATGATAAATACTGGTATAAAATATCTCATTTTTTACTCAATTGATTCACGAATCATAGTGATCGATTTACCACCCACAGTCTTCAAAAATTCAGGAGTTTCTTCATCATCAAATTTAGGGTCTTCAATTTCGATAACAATCATATATTTATCATCTCCAGTTCTTCCGAAAGATGGATGTTCAAAAATAGGATGATTGTGTTGTGGTAATCGATTTAAGAAAAACATTCCAAAAAGTGTACCAAATGCAGCAAACAAAATAGTGAGTTCATAAAACACAGGGAATGGATAGATCATACTGAAGTATGGTTTACCACCAACAATCAGAGGATAATCGTAGTAATTCATGAACCACACAAGTAAAGTCCCGGTAAAAAAACCTGTAATTCCACCTGCAAGAGTAAAGCAGGGAACTTTTGAACGCCCCACACCCATTTGTGCATCTAAACCATGAACCGGAATGGGGGTATAGCATTCCCAATTCTTGAAGCCTTCTTCACGTACTTTGCCGGCAGCATCGTATATGTCTTTTGCAGAATTAAAAGTAGCAGCAACGCCGTATTTAATGTCCATTAGCTTACTCATTTTAGATTCTAATGTTTCCCTCCATGAGGGTCTGCTGCGGGCATAACTGATTTAACTTCTGCCATTGGCATTAGTGGTAAAAATCTCAAAAATAGCAAAAACAGAATAGAAAAGAAACCGAATGTACCAAAGAAGGTAAAGATGTCGACAACAGTTGGAGAATAATACCCCCAACTAGATGGGAGAAAATCCCGAGAAAGAGTAGTATTTGCGATTACAAAACGCTCAAACCACATTCCCACATTAACAAAAATAGATATGATCCAGACAAGCGGAATATTATTCTTGATTGATTTGAACCAAAATAATTGCGGACAGATTACATTACAGGATACCATTATCCAATAAGCCCACCAGTAATTCCCGAATGCACGATTGATAAATGCAAACCCTTCGTATGAATTAGCACCATACCAAGCAATAAAGAATTCCATCGAGTAGGCATAGCCCACCATGCTTCCAGTCGCCAATATGATCTTACACATATTATCAATATGCTTCTCGGTAATGAGGTCATGAAGTCGGAAAATTGCTCGTAATGGCAGTAATAGAGTAAGAACCATTCCAAATCCAGAAAATATAGCCCCTGCCACAAAATAAGGTGGGAAAATCGTAGTATGCCACCCGGGAAGATTTGCAACGGCGAAATCAAAAGAAACGATTGTATGGACGGAAAGTACTAAAGGGGTTGAAAGTCCAGCCAAAAGTAGATAGGCCATTTCAAAATTGCGCCAATGGTTGTTCGCATTTCGCCAACCCATAGCAAGTACACCGTAAAAATACTTCCGCCAAGTTTCTTTAGCACGATCTCTCAGAACCGCTAAGTCCGGTATCATGCCCATGTACCAAAACAATATGGAAACTGTAAAGTAAGTGGATACTGCGAAAACATCCCATTCTAAGGGACTTCGAAACTGTGGCCAAATAGCATTCGCGTTGGGAAGAGGGAATAACCACCACGCAAACCAAACACGCCCCACATGAAACAGTGGGAAAATACCGGCACACATTACTGCAAATACAGTCATTGCCTCTGATGCACGATTAATGGATGTTCTCCATTTTTGCTTAAGAAGGCATAATATAGCAGAAATCAGGGTGCCGGCATGTCCAATACCAATCCAAAATACAAAATTCACAATTGCCCAACCCCAATTAACAGGATTGCTATTTCCCCAAACACCTACGCCTGTTGAGACTAAATAAACGAGTCCCAATCCGGTGAAACTTGCAATGCCCATTGCAGTAATAAAACACCACCACCACCAGGTAGGTGTCTTCTGTTCGACAATTCCACAAATTTTCTCTGTTACCCAATGAAAATTTCTTTTATTGAGCACAAGTGGAACCTCTTCCCACTTTGCAGGGTTCACTTTTTTCATCAATTCGGGTGAAATTACATCCGCCTGATCTGTTACCTTAGAAGACATTAATGCTTTTCTCCTTCTTTGGCATGGTTATCATGATCACCCTCTTCGTGGTGGGTTGGATGTGCTTTGTCATGGTATTCCCGAGCGGCATGTGGAGAAGATGCAAAATCTGGCATGCTGTGGTTCGGGTTACGGACTTTCGCTAAGAAAGTAGTTCTTGGACGAGTGTTTAGGTATCCAAGCACAGAATAATCGCGAGGGTTATTCTTGAGTTTACTAACTTCACTTTCAGGATCTGATAAATCACCAAATGATATACTGTCAGACGGGCAAACCTGTTGACAGGCAGTTTTGATGGTTCCATCAGGAACTTTAATATCTTCATTGCTCAGTTCAATATCTGCCCCATCTTTACCCGTGCTCAGCAAAGCATTTCTTTGTGCTTTTACTTTAACTTGGATTTTGGATTCCTGAATTCTTTGCACACAATAGGTACACTTTTCCATGACTCCGCGCATACGGACGGTGACATCTGGATTTTTGCCCATATCTGGAAGTGGGTCATTTTTCTTACCCAAAGGTCCTTTATACAGTTCATCGGTTTGGCGTTTATTCCAATCGAAGAAGTTAAACCTTCTCACCTTGTAAGGACAATTATTCGCACAATAGCGGGTACCGACGCATCGGTTGTAAGCCATTGCATTAAGACCTTCTTCATCATGCACAGTTGCATTTACGGGGCATACTGTTTCGCATGGTGCGGTTTCACAATGCATGCAGGCAACACCTTGGAATGAAACTTGAACATCGGACGGTAATTCTGCCCCATCTCGTGCTGTTGAACTAAAATATCGATCCAACCTGATCCAATGCATTTCTCGACCTCTCAAAACTTGGTCTTTTCCTACAATTGGAATGTTATTTTCACTCTGGCATGCAACGACGCAGGCACTACAACCTGTGCATTGATTTAAATCGATTGCCATACCCCACTGGTGTAAACCGGGGGTTTCAGATTTCTCGTAATTATGATCCGGGTGTTCATAAGAAGAATTTCCCCGAGGAGTAGTTTGAGCTTTAAATTTAAGATCAGCCTCTTGGTCTTTTCCCCAAATTTTTGGTGAATGGGATTCAGCTCCCATGTGAGAGGCAAATGCTTCGTCTGAAATATACTCCTCTGCGTTCCCCTCTCGTACAATTGCTCTTCCTTCCATGGACCAATGTTCTTGCACATTTGCGAGTGTTTCAAATTCACCTGTAGGTTCAATGGAAACATTGGATACGATTCGGTCGAAATTATTACCGAGTAGAGGATAGGCATTATATCCAGTCCCATTGCCTACTCGACCAACTTCTGTCCTACCAAGTCCAAGAGTTGCAATAATACTACAATCAGCTAAACCAGGTTGAACATAAAGAGGGCCTTCAATGGTTTGATTTTCACTTATTGAGAGTGTAACAATAGGTGCTTTTTGTTTACCATGATCGAAGTTAGCCGCATCCGGTGCAATTTCACCATTCTTGTTTAGCATCGTCGGTTCGGGAATAAGACCTAAGGACGGATATTTTTCCTCAAGGGTCTTGGCTAATGCTGGGCTTATTAAAAGTGCATTATCCCAAGTCAATTTGGAAATAGGGTCAGGACATTCCTGCATCCAACCATTGTTTGCGTAACGACCGTCCCATGCATGAAAATCTGGGATCAGTAAGACTTCTAGATTATCTAAAGTGGGGGGTTTTGGTATCTGTTCTTTATATTTACTTAATTCTGAAAGCGGAATTTCCTTCGAATAGTAAGTTGGAATTTGTTTTTCAACACCTAGTCTTAAGAAATCTTCATAAGAATCAGTAGAAGAGCGTTTTTCTTGGAGAGATTTTACAAAGTCATGGGTATTTTGAGAAGAACCTAACAACAATTGGAGTAACTCCAAATCTGCCATCGTTTCAAAAAGGGGAGCAAGCAAGGGTTGAACAGGAACAATTCCGGTTCCATCCCATGTCTCTCCTTCATCCCAAGATTCTAAATAATGGGACTGACCAATATGATAATCGCAAATAGAAGTAGTTTCATTAACCGAATCACCGAGGTGGATTTTATTTGAAATCTTATCTGATAAATTTCCCCAGTCCAATGAGCTTGAATTGTGAACAGGGTTGCCACCTAAAAATATAAGTGTTTTTACATTATCTTTACCAATTGCTTGCTGTAGCGACAACAAGTTTGAGGCTGGTTTATCAGTAACCTGATATTGCACCGTTCGCCCGATACAACCTAGTGCTTGGTTGATAGCATAACAAAGTAAATGAACTTCTGCGGGTAAATGACCGCCGGGTAAAATAACACTTGATTTGTGCTTGGAACATAGATCAACCGCACACTCCCTGATCCATTTTGCATGGGTTTTTAATACATTACCTCTTTCTTGAAGCCGTGTGATCTCGGCTTTAGATCCACTTTTTCTGATTGTGAAAATTTCTGCGGCAAGCAAGTTAGTAAATGCAATAAACTGAGAAGATTCGAGGCGTAACCTGTGATCTGCCACTCCACCCGTAATCGTCAGGTCAGACTCCACGCTGTAAAGACGATTCATCTTTTTGGCGTCCTTGGCAGAGAGAACTTTCCTCCCTTTCATTAACGCACGGGTATTCGCAAGTGAAAATGGTTCTCGGTTTCCTAGGAAATCACAATCCAATGATAACACACGAGATGCCTTACCCAAATTGGGAATCAATCGCAGACCGCTATCTGTTCCAATTGCATTACCTAATTTGTATTCGGGGGAAGTGAGATCAATTGCTTCATGTTCCGTCCAAATAACACCCTTTTCAATTAACAACTCAGAAAGAGCTTTTCTTGCAGTTGAACTTGATTTTTCAGCAAGGATCGCGACCTTACCTTCTTTCATCAGGTTAACCAAATCTTCTTTGACTTGATCCGAAGAAATGACATCCCAAGAGTCTTCATTTTCATTAGATCGTTTAAGAGAAGACTTGCTTCTGTCGGGATCGTAGAGATCTAAGACGCTAGCTTGTGCATAAATAGAAGTACCACCACCGTTGGGGATGTAACTAGGGTTTCCTTCGATTTTAGTTGGACGACCTTCGTGACTTTCAACAATTAATGGTGTGTGACCTTGTGCACTAGGCATTGAGGTTGCGTAGTAATTGGGTACGCCGGGGATAAGTTCCTCAGGACTTTTACCATAAGGCAATATAGTATGTTCTGGTCTTCTACAACCTGTCATACCCAATCCTGCAAGACCGAACGAAGCGGCCATTAATTTCATGAATCCTCGTCTTTGGACGCCTTCGAGCATGCTAGCTCCTTCCGGGAATTCTCTTTCTACCCAATTTTTAAAACTTGGCTTGCAAGCTAGATCATCGAGACTTTTCCAGTAACGCTTTCCGTTCTCTAAGGTTTCTTCGGTCACTTGTTTAATCATCGGTGGCATCCAGTACAGCTTAGGGGAGGATTAACACCCCATTTATTTTTGATATCCAGTCCAGCGTGAAATTGCGTAATGTGAGAATCTTCTTCCTCTTTCGATGCAATAGACCAAGCTAGATTAGTGACTTCATTCATCGGGCGAAGTGATTTCTCAGGGTTTCGATGGCATTCTAAACAAAATGCCATGCTGAGAGGTTTGTCGTGATGGACAACTTCCATCTGGTCAATTCTGCCATGACATTCCACGCAACTCACTCCGCGGTTCACATGTATCGCATGATTGAAATAAACATAATCTGGAGCCTTGTGTATTCGAACCCATGGTACAGAGGGTCCCTCGTTTAAAATTCCATCATCATTTAGGTCTTCCCCTTCGGACAGTTTGCCGTCCTTATTTTCATCCTCTCCGAAATAAGAATCACGAATTGGAGCGAGTAAAGGGGAATCCGCTTTTATGTTCTTATGGCAGGACATACAGACATTAGCAGATGGGATGTTGGCATGTGACGATTTATCAACGCCGTGATGGCAATAACGACAATCGAGACCCAATTGACCAGCATGAAAACTGTGGTCGTAAGAAACCGGTTGAGTAGGTTGATACCCAACTCTTGTATATTTTGGTGTTGCATAGTAAGTAATGCCTGCGGTTACTGTGCCTCCAATAATACCCAAAGATAAAATAACTTTTACTGGTATTGTATTTACCCATCTAGGAAAAAGATTTCTCATATCAGATAGCGTAAGCCTCGCAATAAAATCCGAGCGGTTTTAAACCATTCTGGGCGAGAGAAATGGTGGGGAGATAACAAATAAATGAAGCGGGCTTAAACACTCCAAATAAACTACAAATATGAACTGTGCCTTACAATACCAAACATTTTAGCTGCAAACTATTAACTAGGCTTAATTTCGGGTATTAGATCTGCTTAACGAATTCGACTCTTGCATTCTCGTAAACAAATGACGAAATGCTGTATTACAAATTTTGAAAACATTATCGCAAAGAAGTGATTTAGTAGTAATAGGTTCCGGTTTAGCAGGGATTTGTGCTGCGGTGAGTGCGTCCAGGGAGGGTGCTACTGTTTGCTTGATCGAGTCAAGGTCTTGTATTGGTGGAAGAATAGGAAAAGAAATTCAATTTCCGTATGATTTTGAAGGCACGACCAATTATGCTTACCAACGGGAGACAGGTATTTTAGATGAAATTAAAACGACTATTTACCAGGAAAACCAAGAAGGTAATTATTGTGGTCAGGAAAGAGCATTGATTAGTTGGATTAGGAAACAGGAAAGAGTCGAGTTATTTTTAGAAACCCAACTTTTCGAGGTGAAAAAAAATTCGGCAGGGGATAAAATCGAATCAATTATTGCCATATCTAGCCAGCGTGGAGGCCGTATCATTTTTCGTGCACCCTACTTCATAGACTGTTCCGGAAACGGTACTTTATCTCAATTGGCAAATGCTCCAGGAGAAACAGGGTTAGATAAAAGGGAATACGAGAAATCTTCTGCCTCATCTACTCCGGTTACATTTCGAGCTGCTGCCAGTATGCAGTTAACAGTCTCTGCGAAACCGATTCCCTTTAAGTTGCCCTCCTGGGTTTCTTTAAAATGGGAGGAAAACCATCAGTCTGCGAAACTTGATTTACTCGAATCTTTAGATAAACAAATCCAGGGAGTCCATAATGTGGAATGGTTAGGCAAAGCAAAAAACGAACTCTCTGTTAATTCTGCTGATTTAATCTGGTCTGCATGGGATTATTTAAAAAATCGCTCTCCCATGGCTGAGCGAGCTCAAAATTGGTTCTTGGAAGATTTTTCTCCGCTCACCCTAAGTTCTCAAGGTTTTAGAGCAACCGGAGATTATATCATTACGCCTGAGGACATGGAGTCGGGGAAGCATTTTTATGATTCAGTTGCTTTAGGTCGTGCTCCACTTGATGTAGCTGATTCTCTTTTATGCTCGCCTCGAGGTAAGATCGCCCTCCCCCAACCTTTTGAAATTCCATTACGTGCTCTTTATTCCAGTAAGGTCAAAAACTTGTTTTTCGCGGGAGAGCATTCTTCTGCAACAAGTCGCGCATCAGCAAGTTTTTCACATCCACCTACTTCAGCACAGATGGGTGAGGCTGTGGGAGTATGTGCTGCATTTTGTATTTCTAAAAATAGACTTCCTCGAACGGTTGCCAAAGTTGGTAACGTTCATGCACTACAAAAAAGATTAATGCGGGTTAATCATAACTGCAGTCTTTTGCCCATAGAAGATTCAGATAACTTGGTTCCCGAATCCAAGGTCATCGCTTCTACAACCTTGGGCAGTTTTGTAGGAAAGAGTACCGCAGAGAAGCTCGATTCTTGCCCGCTCGAGGGATTGATTCAATTTCCCGTTTCATCGAGTTCGATTGATGAAATTTATTTGTATTTAGAAAGCAGTGAAGACTGTACTGTAGAATTCCGTCTCCTTGAATGCTCCTCCAGTTTAAGTACTACGCCAGGAAGTTGTTTGGTTTCCAGTTCGCAAAAAATAAAAAAAGGCGGGGCACGATGGGAGAAAATTGCATTGGAGTCTCCTGTTGCAAAAAAAGGGTGGCATTTCATCGAATTCACCAACAATCAAAAAGTTATTTTTTACGAACAATCAAACACCGCGGTGGGGCTACTTTTTCATCGGTCTATTAAAGAAAGTAAATCGGGTTTTCTAAATCCATACTCTCGCTATTTGCCGAGTCTGCCTCACTCCCCTCACCTCTCCAGTTCGCTTGCATTAGAAGTTTTTCCTCAGCAGCATGTTTACGATGTGGGAAATGTGATAAATGACAAAATACGCCCAGACCATTTACCCAATTTATGGATCTCTGAAGAAACTGACTTTCGCTTTCCTGAGTATCTCGAATTTCATTGGGAAGAACCGCTGGATGTCTCCTCAGTCGAGATTATCTGGGATGCTACTCTTGAATTTTTATTTCCCTCTCGACCCCAATCTTTTGCACGTCCCATTGTACCCTCGATTGTGAAAGAATATAAACTATATTACATGAATGATGTTGGTCATTGGGAAGAACTGTTGGAAGTCACTAATAATGAATTCGGATTTTCTCGCCACTCTTTTGAAACTGTAAAAACCCGTGCGATTGAAATTGAAATAATCCAGACTCACGGTTTAAATCGAGCACAAGTATATCAAGTCCGTGCCTATTCATGAAATTAATCAGTTTGCATTCCTTTGATTTGCCTTACATGTTTGAAAACATAACTAACCAATTTTGCCCATGAATGCCCTTGCCGTACTCTTTCGCTTATTAAGTCTGCTTTCAGTTGCTGGTCTCGCCGCATACCTTTGGATATTGTCCGAGACCAAAAAAACGCAAAATAATGTTTTCCTAGATAAACAAGTAAGAAATGGCTACTCAATCTTACAGTCTGCAAAAGAGGCACAATGGAAAGATATTTCGACAAAACGAAGTGCTTTTAATGAAGTTTTTGACGATAACCAACCTGTTGGTTTGAATGACGAAAACCCACTGGCCGATGCACTTTCTAATTTGCGAACTGCAGAAGATGGAATTTTGAGAAACCCAGATTATCGTGATGCCTTGGATGAACACTCAAAAGAATTTGGAGCGGGTACTTTTATTTGGGACTCGGAAGCAAAGAAATGGAAGGTAAACCCTTCGGTTAAAGCGGATTCAATTGCTAGTTTAAAAGATCCTTTCTCCGATGAAAAACTTTTCCCCAAAGAAGATGTGCAAAAAGAAGATGGTTCCATTATTCCGGGTGTGTCTCGAGAAAATCGTCTTCGAACCTTGCTTGGAATGTTTTACAAAGACAGGCACGAAAAATTTTCTGAAATCGGAAAAATGAGAGCCAAGATCGTTGAGCGAGATGAAGCACTTCGTGAATCGCAAAACCTCTTTGATAAGATGAAAGAACAAAAGGAAGAGTGGGAAAGAAAATCTGGAGAGTTTGAAGTTAAACTGGGCCAAGTCGAGGCGGATTTAACTGCTGAGAAAGCAGACAGGAAGTCAGAAAAGGAGGCTGCTGACCAACAGATTGGAGTACTCAACAATAACATTGCAGGTTTAGAACAGCAGAAATTGGACAACGAAAAAGCACATATTGCTCAAATTGATGCTATGAAAGTTGAGCAAGGGGAGAAAATTAAAGCCCTTGGTAAAGAAATTACACTTGCGGATGCCTCTGGCTACAAAAGAGGAATTGATGAAATGATGGCAAAGCAGACTGGAGGAGAAAGTGTGGACGGGGATTCAGAATTATCGAGCAATCCATTTACTGCAGAATCGGACGGACCCCCCATTTTACAGGATGGTGCGGTTGAAGGCATCACTGAGATGAAAGAAATTAGTGATTTTGGGGTGACATCTACAATTGCCAGGATTGACAGCCGTTCAGGGATGCTCATGTTACCGATTGGTACCGATCGTGGAATGGCAGCAGGTGAAATCTTTACTCTGTGGAAAGGGAAACAAGAAGCCGCTCGAATAAAAGTACAAAGTAGCCAAAAAGGATTTGCACTTGCCTACATTCTACCTCGTTTTGGAGAACCTAATCGATTGCGTCCTGGTGATATTATCCAAATTGTTCCTACTAAAAAGAAAACTCTTTAATTTATCGTAATGAAAAAAATCATCTCAATTATTTCAGTTATTGGAATTAGTCTCTTTTTATCAGGTTGCTTTACCGCTTCCCCTGACGATTCCAAAATGCCTCAAGGTCGTCCCGCAAGTTGGGAGTATAGTTTACCGGGTGGTTTTGACCGTGGTGGTTTCAACCGGTAAGCCAAGAATCTCAATCTCAGTTCCATGAAAGTGAGCGATGCTCACGGTAGGTTGTGGTTAGTGGCAACTCCCATTGGTAATCTAAAGGATTTTTCCACACGTGGCGCTGAAGTGTTAGCCCAGGTGGATCAAATCGCTTGTGAGGATACTCGTATTACAAAAAGGCTGCTTAATTTTTTAGATTTAAACAAACCTCTTGTCTCCTACCGCGAGGAGAATGAAAAAGTTAAATCGCTTGAACTTGTTGAATTAATTGAATCCGGTCAATCGATTGCGCTTGTTTCTGATGCCGGTTATCCCGGTATTAGTGATCCTGGATTCCGGCTGGTGCGAGAATGCAGAAGGCGGAAAATTGAAGTTTGCCCTATACCGGGAGCCAATGCGGCAATCACTACTTTGGCCGCCTCTGGCTTGCCTACGCATCAATTTCTTTATCTTGGTTTTTTACCCAAAAAATCGGCCGCCGCCCAAAGGGTTTTTGAGCAATGGAAGGAATTTGAAGGCTCTATCGTTATTTATGAGTCAAAGTATCGAATTGAGAAGACTTTACTGGGGATTCAAGAAACCTTCGGTCCAGAACGATTTATTTGCATATCGAGAGAACTTACAAAAATTCATGAAACCTTTTATGTAGGAACTGTAGTGGAGGTTTTGGAAAGAATGAAAACGAGCAGTTCCAAAGGAGAGTTTACACTGGTTATCGCCCCGGACGGATACAGCTTATAATCAAAATATTACTCGGATGAATATTGCGGTTTTAGATATCGGTTCCAATACCACTAAAATTTTAATCGCGGCAAAAAATAAGGCCGGCAAACTGGAGTCGGTCGCCGAAAAAAGTTACCCCTGTCGTTTGGGTACCGCTTTATCACAAGAACGCCCAGTTCTTTCTGTTGTATTGATGGAAGCTACGATCAAAGTAATTGATCAACTTCTATTATTTGCCAGTCCATTCTCCCCAGTTAAAACCCGTATTGTTGCAACAGAAGCACTTCGCCGAATGGAAAATGCGGATCTGTTAATTAAAGAAGTGCAACATCTATTTTCTTTAAATATCGAGATTTTGAGTGGTCCAGAAGAAGCTTTTTTTATCGCCAGTGGATTATTAACAGATCCCGCCCTTGAGGAGGTTTCCCAATTTTGTGCGATCGATTTAGGTGGGGGGAGTCTGGAAATTATGCGGATTCGTAATGGGGCATGTGAAAGTGTGAAGAGTCTTCCTCTGGGAGCTGTTGTGCTTGCGGAGGAATTCCTCGGTAATTTGGAGAACAAACCGGCTCAAGAGGATAGGATTAGATTACAGAATTATGTCTCTACCACTTTGGCAGATAGTTGTACGGCTTTGCTTCAGGACTGTTCACACCTTGTGGGTTCAGGAGGGTCAATCGTATTTCTCAGACAACTGATTTCTTCTACGAATCAACTCGATTTTGAGAAACAATCTAAACTCACTGAAGATTCAATTAAAGTAATCTCAAGAAAAATGAATGGATTAGATTTGGCATCCCGTTGTCAGGAGTTTCCCCTTCTGCCTGCCGATCGTGCAGATGTTTTTCCCTCTGCCATCCTAGTTATCTTAGAACTTTTGAAATTTTGTCAATTAACCAGCATTACTCATTCTTTTCACAACTTACGCTATGGTGTCGCGGAAAGTATAATGAGTTCGGTTTCCACTTCAAAATGAAGGTTAAAAAAAGAGTCACCGTTATTTCTCGTCCCAATTATCCGATAATTTTCCAAACCTGCAGGCAAAGAGGTGGCATAGTACCAAGTATTGAATCACTTTCTCCTAGCAAAATAGTTTCCTTTTTACCGTAACAGATTGCAGGTAAAGGAATATTAATTTCCTGTTCACTAGGGTTTACTAAGAGGAGCAAACAATAGGACACACTGACATTATTTTCCGCAAAAATAATGTGGGCTATTGTATCATGTGGGCCTTTTACACTGATATATCGATCTTCTGCAATAAAATGATAGGGTCGGAAAAGTTCACCCTCTTTGGAACTGCGTAATGAAATGAGCTCTTTTGTCCAATTATGGAAATCTTGAGTTTCCCTAAAAAGGTTGTAATCGAGGGCATTTAAGTCGCCTCTTTGATAGGTGTTTTGAACGCCATTTTTACTTCGTAAGTAGTCCTGTCCAGATGCAATCATCGGTATCCCAGGTGAAAGGAGCAGTAATCCTATGGCTAGTTTCGCCTGGGCGATTACTGGAGCAGGAGGTCGGTCGTTTTTCCAGTCATCTGGGGAGCAAAGTCGATCGATAAAGGTAAGGTCATCATGAGACTCAAGGTAATTAATGGATTGCCACGGATGAGTATTTTGCTCGTCCAACCTTCCCTTGAGTAAATTAATAATTTCGCATTGCTTTCCATTCCCTCGGACAAAGTGAAGGAGTTTTTCACGACAATTATCACTCCATAAACTATATCCCGTCTGATTTATTTTTTCAGGCAAACGACCCCTAAAACTCCAGGGTTCGGCAATTAATATTATGTCGGGCTTTACTTTTAGTAACTCGTCCTCAATTTCAGACAGAAGATTGATTCCTAAGAGTTCACCAAGATCAAATCGAAATCCATCAACATCAAAATCATTGATCATCGAGACCAAACTATCAATCACTAGTCTTCGTACCGCACCAGACTCTGCATTAATATCATTTCCACAACCACTATGGTTATTCAGGTTTCCATTTTCATCCGTTGAGAAATAAAGTTCACGATCCAGAAAGGAGAGGTGGGACGGAACTCCGACATGGTTATAAACCACATCAATGATAACGGCTAGTTCTGCCTCATGGAACCGGTCGACAAGACTCTTAAATTCGTGTACGGCAGAACCATCTTTTGCATTACTTGCATAGGCAGACGAGGGTGCAAAAAAATTAACTGACATATACCCCCAATGGTACTCCTCCTTTGTGCGGGCATCAAATTCATGAATGGGTTGGATTTCGATAGCATTTACCCCCAGCTTGCGAAGATAGCAATCTTCAGATTGGAGCCATTTCGAAAGGCCGCGAAACTCCATTCTTTCCATTTCAGATAAAGGAATAGGAGCATTTGTAAGTAGATCTCGAATGTGGGTTTCGAGAATGATTAGGTCTTGTTTTTGGGGTGTGCGAAAGGAGTGTTTTTTTTCTGATGGTTGAACTGTTAACGCGAGACCAGGCCCATTCCTTCCGTCCATTGCACGGGCATAGGGGTCCACAACTTCTTTTTCGAAAAGCTCGGACTCTCCCTTTCTTGTAACCTGGTGGACCGAGTATTTGTAGGGCAATCCTTCGCAATTATCCAAAAGAGTAATTTCCCAACAACCATCATGCATCCGAGTCATCGGATACCGCTCCATTCCTTTCTCTTTATATAAAAGTAAATCCACTGTAACCGCTCGGGGAGCAAAAACTCGAAATGAACTACCTTCCAAAGTTTGCTCATAACCAAATTTCCCACTTGGAACCACGTTTATCCATCGATCTAAGTTTTCTTTTCGGGGACCCTCCATTAGCTCAAAACACAGAATGTCCTGTCCCGTTCTTTGAGGATTAAAAATAAAATTTCTCGATCCAAGCTCGTTTATCTCACTTCTTGAAATCGGGTCATTTGGTTCCAACCAGACTTTCCTTTCAGTGACGAATTTAAAGGAGAATGTCTTTAGTTTCAAAGCAACTTTCCAATCGATTGACAATTGTATGATATTTTCTTCCGAATTTTTTGGTAGTAATTCCCATTGCGGTTCTCCAATTGCTTCTGTCCAACCATTAAAATCTGTGGCGAGGAATATCCTTTCTTTACTCAGTTCCAGCGAGGGGTAGTCATTTTTATTAACCAAAAAATGGACCTCTCCTCCTCTCTTAACATAACCTCCCAATCGTGCCGATTTTTCACTCTCAATAATTGAGAATGTGGAGCCAATCATCCCCGATTCTTCCACCAAATCTTCGGGTAAGCGCCCACCGTCCCAATCTTTTTCCAAAAAGACTAAGCCTTTGTTAATAGTTTCCATGCAAACATGCCCACCTCGAGAATACATAGCCTTATTGTCTTATCTACTCTTTCGCTCGAGCCAATCGAAAAATTTTGCTCCTTTTAAAAGAATTTACTAGTACCTATTGTCGAAATGAATGATTCTTCCGATAAACCAATTCTTGTCGCCCTATCGGGCGGGGTTGATAGTGCGGTTTCTGCCTTATTGCTCAAAGAGCAGGGCTACACTATTTCGGGAGTTTATGTCCGAACCTGGGAGCATGAGGATGATTTACTCGGCGATTGCCCCGGCGCTCGTGATCTAAAGGATGCGCGTTTGGTAGCGGAATTAATTGGTATTCCATTTTCCGTGGTAAACTTTATTGATTTTTACCAAAATGAAGTGGTTTTACCTATGGTGCGAGGCTATGAAAATGGAATTACTCCCAATCCTGATATTTTATGTAATCGAGCGATGAAATTTGGAGCATTACTAGAATACGCGGAAGAAAATGGTTTTTCTTCCCTTGCCACGGGGCATTATTGTAGAAGAGTAAAAAATTCAAATTCCACCGCAGAATTGTGGGAGGGAATAGATAAAAATAAGGATCAGTCTTATTTCCTTGCCCGCATTACTCAGAATCAACTTGAAAGAGCCCGCTTTCCTCTGGGGGAGATTACAAAGCCAGAAGTTCGTGAAATTGCCAAGAAATATGAGCTTCCCGTTGCAGAGAAAAAAGACAGTCAAGGTATTTGCTTTCTTGGAAAAGTAAAAATAGGAGAATTCTTATCTAATTTTCTCGACGACCAGCCTGGTGAGATTGTAACGACCGAGGGGCGAGTTGTTGGTAGGCATAAAGGTTTACACCGATATACCTTAGGTCAGAGACGCGGGATTGGGGTGCCATCCAACACAGATAATGAAAATTTTGTAGTCACGGGAAAGAATGAAGGCGAAAATCAGCTAATTGTTGCTTTTGATCACGAAAATGAACCTACATTATGGGGGCGTAAGTATGAAATTGAATCCCTGTCCTTCCTTACGGAAAACCATCCGACCGAACCGGTTCAATTATTGGGAAAACCCCGTTATCGAGATGCTTCCGTTCCCCTACTCTACCGTCCAATCAATTCCACGAAAGCGGAAATTATTTTTGAGCGACCCCAACGGGCTTTAACTCCAGGTCAAGTCTTGGCACTCTATGATGGAGAAAGGCTCATTGGAGGGGGGACTTACTGCTTAAGCTCTCTTGGTCGAGCAGATCAAAGCATTGAATAAAGGTTTCAGCTTGATTCATCTCTTTTTATATATCAAAACTATTCTAGTTCAATAATTACCATTATGCGCCTGCGTCTTTCTAAAAAAACTAGAAAAAAATTACCGATCAAAGATGATCAGATTCCTTTAAAGACAAAGGAAAATCTTGAAGAGTATCTTCAATCGGCAATTTCTTTTTTGCAAACCCAGCAAAATGTGCTGGAGAGAACAGTCGAAATTCTTGAAGAAATTACCACATTGGCACCCACCATGAAAGCCGATGTGATTCGTTCGGTTTCGCGGGAGGAAGAGGTAGCTTCACGAAAGCAATTTAAGGTGCTCAGGCAGGAATTAAACTGGCTCTCTAGTCTTGAGTTTAATCAGCGTAATTTATTCAGTCAGAATGCTCAGGACACCGCATTCAAGCTTTTCAAGGAAGCGGGGCCAAGCGCTCCGGTTATTAAGCAACATGCAGCACCTCACTATCTTGAACCTCTTCAGCATGATGAAGACGAGGTGAATGAAAAAACGGTTCAAAATTGCTTACAGGCTCTTCAGGAAATGCTTGGACAGGCAGATGCCGCGGAAACGGATCTTCAAACGAGCTTCAAAGCTCTCGCCGCTGACCCAGGTGCACATAAAAAACTGAAATTCCTGGAAGAACGTGTAAAAACATGGGTTTCCGAGGTAATTGATGGGCAAGATGGATTATCAGTTCAGGCAAACTTGATTACTAAGCGGGTGGATGGATTGGTTCAGGGCTTACAGGGTTTGATTCAAGAATGAATAGCGATCAGACTTTTTCTTCTCCCGCACCTGGGGGAAAGGGAAAAGAGTTCCTTGGTATTCATTTTGTGAAGTGCGGAACCTATGGCCGCATTTACAAAAATCAACAAGGTACCGCATATTCTGGTCATTGTCCCCGTTGCATGCACCCGATTCGGGTCAGAATTGCACCAGGAGGCACTGGGAATCGTTTTTTTAAATGCTTTTGTCCCTAATGCAAATGGGGTGCCTTGCCAGATAGCTAATGATCTCCTCTGCTGTCGGTCTTATTACGCGAGGTCACAGAATTGCCTCGGGACAACATCGAGATGTTCGTTTTCCACAGGGTACTTTGGTAATGCAATCCCCCTTTTTTAAACAAAACGGTTTTGATATAACTTGTTTTTTCAAAGGTACTTTGAATATTTCATTACAGGATGCTGATTTCAAGTTAGGACGGCCTTCATATTTTTTTCCGCTCGTTCAATGGTCTACTGATTTACCTCCCGAAAATTTTTCGTTTTATCAATGCTCTCTTTCAATGAATGGGTGTTCGATTATCTATGAATCTTTTGTCTACTGGCCTCATCCCTCCACCAAGCCCGAATTCAAACAGGACCCTTCAGTATTAGAGGTAATTGCACCCTTTATTGAAGAAGCCCATTATGGAGATGAAATTACCATTACTGCCGATTCTTCGAGCATTAATTTCTCGGCCAATATTTGAAAATTATATAAAAATATTTCCCCAGAATATTTTTTTCGGGTTTTACTTGTTTTTAATTCATTTAAAGCGTACGAATTACCGCGTTCACTATGATTAAAAATCCTACTTTTGCCTCCCGTTGGAATGTCGACGAAATTGACCGTCAATACGCCCTTTGGCTTGATTCTCCTTCGTCAGTATCTACGGAGTGGCAATATTTCTTTGAAGGCTTTCATTTAGGGAGCGAGCATGACGGGCTCCCCGACCGAGATGACGCACCTAGTCCAATTGCATCTCCGGATAGAGAGGTGGGAGAAAAACATGCTCGTCTCTACGGTGCCATTTATTCTTTCCGCGATATCGGTCATACACAGGGTACTTTTGATCCCTTAAGTGATGAGATTAAAGAAAACCCCCGGTTAAGTTTGGAAAGACTGGGCTTTGACCCCAATGATTTGAACGAAGTTCATTTTACTGGTAATTATTTAGGTGGTGTTCGAATGTCGATTGGTGAAATTTTAGACCGATTAAAAAAGACATACTGTGGCAATATAGGCGTAGAATATCTTCATTTGCAGACCACTGAGAAACGGCGTTGGATACAGTCTAAGATCGAACCTAAGATGAATGTTCCTTCGTTCAATCATGATGAAAAACTTAGGATTCTTCGAAAAATAATTCAAGCCGAAGAATTTGAAAATTTTCTTCATACCCGTTATGTCGGCCAAAAACGTTTTTCCTTGGAGGGCGGTGAAACCCTCATTACTGCCTTGGACTCAATTTTTCAAAAATGCCCTGATGAGGGAGTCGAAGAAATTGTAATGGGAATGGCCCATCGTGGACGATTAAATGTGCTCGCCAATGTGATGGGGAAATCCCACGAATTTATTTTTCGTGAATTCTCTGAGAATTTTGTTCCAGACGGTGCACATGGAAGCGGAGATGTAAAATATCATTTAGGATATGAGTCTGTACGGACCACTTCCAGCGGTCAGCAGGTTGTCATTCATTTATCGCCCAATCCCAGTCACTTAGAAGCAGTAAATGGTGTGGTTGAAGGAAAAGTGCGTGCTCGTCAGCGTCTCCGCGGGGATAAGGATCGCAGTCGCGTCCTTCCCATTCTCATACATGGCGATGCTGCCATGGCGGGACAGGGAGTTGTTTCAGAGGTATTTAATTTTTCCAAACTACCAGGATATCGCACAGGCGGGACAGTTCATGTGGTGGTGAATAATCAGATTGGTTTTACTACAGACCCGACAGAGGCCCGTTCCAGTTTATACTGCACAGACGTGGCAAAAGTGATTGAGGCACCCATTTTTCATGTGAACGGAAATGATCCCCTTGCAGTTGCTATGGTCGCGGAAATCGCATTGGAGTATCGCCAGAAATTCCGGGAGGATGTGGTGATCGATGTGAATTGTTATCGAAAGCATGGTCATAATGAAGCCGATGACCCCGCGTTCACACAACCCCTGCTTTACAAAAAAATCAAGGCTATGCCGGGAATCTCTAATGTATTTTCCAAGGAACTGGTAAGTGCGGGGGATCTCAATCAAGAGGAGTGTGATGAAATTCACAAACGCTTACGTCGTCATTTGGACGCTTCTTTAGAAAAAGTGAAAACGGTTAAGAAATCGAGCACCTTTGAGGGGTCCGTTGCGGTGAAGCAAATTCCCTACGACTTTACACCAGTTTCAACCGCGGTCGAGAAGAAGGACTTAGAAAAAGTGGTTCGTGCACTGTCGACTTGCCCGGAAGGTTTTAACCTAAATCCAAAAATCAAAAGGCAGGTCGATGCGAAGGCAAAGAATTTCAAGTCCGGATTAGGGATTGATTGGGGTTTTGCTGAACTGTTGGCCTTCGGTTCATTAATGTTAGATGGTACTCCTATCCGACTTTCTGGACAGGATAGTGAACGGGGTACTTTTAGTCATCGTCATGCAGTTTGGTATGACAGTAAGGACCGAACGCGATATGTTCCTTTATTGAATATGGAAGACCGGCAGGGACAATTTTGTGTCTACAATTCCCTCTTATCGGAAGCGGCGGTATTAGCTTTTGACTACGGTTATTCGCTTGATTATCCAAGCATGCTCTCGATTTGGGAAGCTCAGTTTGGAGATTTTGTCAATGGAGCCCAGGTCATTATTGATCAATTTATAATGAGTGCGGAGGATAAATGGGGGGCGGTTTCAGATATCGTTCTTTTATTACCACATGGCTTCGAAGGCCAAGGTCCTGAGCACAGTTCTGCCCGACTGGAACGATTTCTTCAGGGCTGTGCAGAAGACAACATTGTTGTGGCAAATTTAAGTACCCCAGCACAATATTTTCATGCTCTTCGCCGTCAGAAGAAAAAAGAGTATGCAAAACCATTAGTCATCATGGCACCAAAGAGCCTACTTCGAAATAAATTGTGCATCTCGGAAGTGAAAGACTTGGTCAAGGGAAGTTTTGAAGAATTCTTACCCGATCCAACACCCGCAAAAAAGACAGAAAACTTAATTTTGTGTTCGGGTAAAGTGTACTATGACCTACTTGAAGCCAGGGAGGGAATTCGGAATTCAAAATCCACAATTATACGAGTCGAGCAGTTTTATCCATTTGATAAAGCGAAGTTTCAAGAAGTCGTTGCACCTTATGCCAAGGCAAAACGTATCGTTTGGTGCCAAGAAGAACCCTACAACATGGGAGCCTGGAACTTTCTTTTCCCTATCTTTGAAGAAATGCTCGGTCGACGACCTTACTTTGCCGGTAGAACTGCCACTGCCAGCCCGGCAACTGGATCTTTGACCTTACACAAGATTGAACAGGCGGCACTGGTTGCAGACGCCCTAGATCAAACACAAACTTCTCATACTTAATTTTTTTAGTTATGCCTATTGATGTAAAAATCCCCGCACTTGGTGAATCAATCTCCTCTGGTGTTCTATCCGCTTGGAAGGTATCGGAGGGAACTTATGTTGAGATCGATCAACCAATATACGAATTAGAAACGGATAAAATTACCCAGGAAGGGCTTGCTGAAGTGGCCGGAGTAATTTCATTTTTAGCGAAAGAAGGTGATGAAGTTGAGATCGGAGCAACGATTGCCAATATTGATGAATCCGCGGATAACCCAAACTCCTCAGCATCCGTGCCAAAGCCACAAGCACAGGAGCCTGTAGTTGAAGTGCCTGCTACTACTACTGTGGCACCCCCTGAGAGCATGGATGCCCCCTCCCCTTCCTTGCCCTCTCAAGACGAATCTGACCCAAAGGTGGATGACTCGATTCCCGCCCCGTTACCTCTTTCCCCTGCTGTCCGGAAAATCCTGGCTGAGACTGATATTGACCCCACCACAATTTCAGGAACTGGAAAAGACGGTCGTATTACGAAAGCCGATGTACTTGCTGCTAAAAGTGCTGAACCTTCGCCCTCAGTGGCAGCCCCTTCTACTCCGGTGAGCCCTCCAAAGGCAGCACCGGTTACTCCTGCCTCTGTTGATAGTCGAAGCACCCGCCGGCCTCTTTCTCCAATCCGTAGGAAAATTGCCTCACGATTGGTGGAGGCACAGCAAACCGCCGCCATTTTATCGACCTTTAATGAGGTTGATCTTTCCGCCATCATGGCATTACGAAAAAAGCATCAAGATTCTTTCGTAAAACAAAATGGAGTGAAACTCGGGTTTATGTCATTTTTTGTAAAGGGCGTGGTTCATGCCCTTCGTGCCGTTCCGCAGATCAATGCTCGGATGGAAGGAAATGAATTGGTTGAAAACCATTATTTTGATATCGGAGTCGCAGTCGGCACGAAGAAGGGACTGGTTGTACCCGTGTTACGGGATTGTGACCAACTTGGCTTTGCCGAAATTGAGCAATCTATTGTTCAGTACGCTGAGAAAGCTCGAACTGGAGGGATTACCCTTCAGGATATGCAGGGTGGTTGCTTTACTATCACTAATGGGGGTATTTACGGTTCCCTTTTATCGACTCCGATTATTAATCCGCCCCAGAGTGGTATACTGGGAATGCATTCGATCCAAGAACGGCCAGTCGCCGTGAATGGAGAGGTGGTAATTCGTCCGATGATGTATACTGCACTGTCCTATGACCACCGAGTGGTGGACGGAAAAGAAGCAGTTACCTTTTTGGTGAAGTTGAAGGAAGCGATGGAAGACCCTGCTCGCTTGGCCTTGGGGATTTAAGTTATGAGTAACCAAGAAAAGTTTGATGTCTTAGTGGTAGGTGCCGGACCTGGAGGCTATGTTTGTGCCATTCGATGTGCCCAATTAGGATTAAAGACTGGGTTGATTGAGAAAAATCCTCGATTAGGAGGAACCTGCCTCAATGTCGGGTGCATCCCGAGCAAAGCTCTTCTTCACTCCACTGAGATTTATCATGAACTCCTTCATTCCGCCGAGTCCCATGGTATCGTGGCGAAAGGAATAAGCCATGATATTTCGAAATTGATGAAAAAAAAGGATGCGGTTGTGGACCAACTCGGAAAAGGCGTAGCCGCCTTGGTCAAAAAGAAAGGTGTCACACTGATACCAGGAACTGCAACACTTTTACCGGAGGGTAAAGTGGAGGTGACTCATCAGGATTCCTCTCAGACTCTAACAGCAAATGAGATTATTTTAGCAACTGGTTCCAAGCCGGTTGAACTTCCATTTCTCCCCTTTGATGGCACTAAAATTGTCCATAGTGACCACGGCATTGCATTTGAAAAAGTACCGAAAAAAATGGTGGTTGTGGGAGGCGGTGCGATTGGTCTTGAACTTGGCTGCGTTTGGTCGCGTCTTGGGTCAGAGGTTACTATTATTGAGTTTCTTCCTGAGATTT
The DNA here is from genome assembly GCF_964187635.1 of Candidatus Seribacter sulfatis. Taxonomy (NCBI): domain Bacteria; kingdom Pseudomonadati; phylum Verrucomicrobiota; class Opitutia; order Opitutales; family Candidatus Seribacteraceae; genus Candidatus Seribacter; species Candidatus Seribacter sulfatis. Next base: position 46,467 of record NZ_CAXLMO010000012.1, read on the forward strand.
GCCCACAACTCGATTTAGAGGTGGCAAAGGTAGCAAGAAAAATCTTGGAAAAACAGGGTCTCCAATTTTCACTTTCAACCAAGGTAACTGCCGCAAAGAATACCAAAACCGGAACTACTTTATCATTAGAGTCGGAGGGAAATGAATCCTCGGTCTCAGCGGATCGGGTTCTCGTCGCGGTAGGTCGTGCACCCTGTGCGGATGGCTTAGGCTTAGAGAATATTGGAGTGCAAACGGATGATAAAGGTCGTGTACTGGTTGATGCGAGTTTCTCGACTAATATCGCAGGTGTTCGTGCCATTGGTGATTTGATCCCCGGGCCCATGCTAGCTCACAAAGCAGAGGAGGACGGTGTTGCCTGCGCTGAGATTATTGCGGGACAGTCCGGACATGTGAACTATGATCTCGTCCCCGGAGTTATTTATGTCGATCCAGAAATTGCCAATATTGGCCTAAGTGAGGCCCAGGCAAAAGCGAAAAATATACCGGTTCGAGCCGGTTCTTTTCCATTAGCTGCAAACGGTCGCGCTCTGGCAACGGGAGCAACCGATGGTATTGTGAAAGTGGTTGCACATGCAGAAACCGATCGATTGCTCGGAGTCCAAATTGTGGCTCGAAGTGCTTCGGAATTGATCGCGTCGGCCGTAGCTCATATGGAATATGGAGGTTCAGCCGAGGACTTAGCCCGTACCATTCACGCACACCCCACCCTTTCGGAATCCCTGAAGGAAGCTGCTCTTTCAGTCGACGGTCGCGGTCTTCATAGTTTTTAAATCACTCCAGTAAAATGGAATTACCAGGGATAGATTATTTGATCGGAATCCGATTCTCTTTCTCATCTAATTTCCACGCCTCTTCAATTTGAATACTGTAAGTGGTAAAGTCTAGGTCTTTTACTAGATCACTTTTTGCCATTCTTTTATTTTTTATTTCGGCCACTTTAACCCTTGTTAAATGACCCACTATAATCACTGTGGAAGAATTTGAGTCTGACAATCGGAGTTGGTAGCCAAGACCATCGGGTAGCGTTGATTTTCCACGCATTGTTTCGTTCAGTCTAACGAATTCAATAGCGGTATCAGTTTTCTTGATTATCCTAACTTTACCTAATGTTTTCCCCTTCGAGGTAAACAAATAAGTAGGTTCTGAACTACCCCAAAGTCGGGGGAGATATTCACTGATTAAGCCCTTTTGAAATTGAGGAATCGCCTGCGTCTGGAACCTCCCGGAAGAGGTTCGATTTGTTTGAGTGGAATTTTCCGAACCAGCTGCTTTCCGCTTTTTCTCTGAAATGATTATATCCTCATTTTGCTCAATTTGTTCGGTACGAAGGGGGGGAACTACCGAATCTTCTATTATTGGTTTCGGTGAGGGATCCACTACCTTTTCTTTTTTTACTGATAGTTCCGCACCCAGTTCCTTTGTGTGAAGCATGATTGAATGATCTGCACCCAGGTTTTGTATTTTTGATAAGGTTTCGGACTGAACTCGAGGGGGGGCACTCCTATTAGCAGATGATGGGACTGGTGAAACAACAGAAGTGGAATCTTCCACTGAGTTGAAAGGTATTGGTTCCGAGTACGCAAGTACATCGCCAATAGAGAGGGAATTATTTAAATCCCTTTTCATGGCCTCAACTTCAATGGTTGACCGTTGGGTGAGTATTTGGACTACTCCTTCTTGAGCCTGGTTTTCAAGAGCTAAATTAAGTGCAAGTTCCTCTTCAGTATCAATTGCATCTGTCGTTGTCCCTTCAAGTTCGTCCTGTTCGCTGGTACTTTCTTGCTCGCGATTGAGGGTGATTTCGGCGGTTGATAAATGATCTGAGTCAGTCACGGATAAAATTAGGAATGCACAAGCCGCAATGCCTAAAGGGACCCAAAAAAGAAAATGGTCTGATTTTTTATCTTTGGGTAAGGAAGACTTTTGCTTTTCTAGCGTTTGAGTTTCCTCTTTTTCTACTAGTCCAAGGATTGTATTTCTCCGTTTTTGGCTTAATGAAAGTTCTCCTTCTTCTAGGTCAGGTAGAGGTTCCTTCGTGGACTGTTCAACCAATCTAATTGTGTCAGTCAAAACTCTTTCCATTTCCTGCAATTGTGGGTTTTCAGAAATGAGCCTTTGAATGAAAAGCTTTTTATCTTTATCAACTTCGCCCAGCAGGTACGAAATAATTTCTTCTTCACTAATATCTAAATCATTATTCATCGGAAAAAATCTTCTGCTTTTAATTCACTACTTAATTCTTTTATGATGTGATGTAATTTATAACCTACATTACTCACACTTAATCCGGTAATTTTTGAAATTTCATTATAACTTTTTTGCTGATCGAACTTAAGCGTTATAAGCTCTTTTGATTCTTTGGGTAATAATGAAATGGCATGACTTACACGATCGACAGCTTCTTTTTTTTCAAGGTTTTTAACTAGAATACTTTCAGTTGTACGGTTAAATGAATCGAGGAAGTCTAATTGCTCTTCATCAGTTGTACGCTGTAATCGACCATTTTTTCGAAGAAATGAAATACAAAGATTTCGAAGTGTTTTGTATAGCCAGGCCTTGGGTTGTAGGATTTTTTCGTCCTGTTTAAAAAAACGCAAAAAAGTGTCCTGTACTAAATCCTGTGCTTCCTCACGATCGTGAACAATTTGAAATGCATAATTCATTAATGGTTTTTCTAGTTTTTCAAACCATTCCTTCAATTGACTTTCAGTTTCGTCACATTTCATATTTTGATTAGAACCTCAAGTATGAAATGAGAAGAAGAAGGTTTAAAATATTTAATTTCACTGAGGAAGACGAAAAGAACTACTAATCCTTAGAAAGTTTATCAAATATCGAATTAATTTTCAAATAGTGCCTTCATTCTTTGCAGTCCAATTCGCAATGTTTCTTTTGGATCGATTTTCCACCATGATTCACTAAATAATTCGAGGCTTACTGTCCCATCATATCCCATTTCTTTCAAAGCAGTAGTTTCTGCTTTTAGGTCGATTTGGCCATCCCCTGGCATGACACGGTCCGGGTCTGTCTGAGTCCCTGCTGGTTTAACGGGGTCTGCATCATCAATGTGATAGTGACTTATCTTGTCTACTGGAATAGATCGTAATTCTGATTCGGTGGATCCGCTATTCCAATTGTGAAATGCATCGATGATCAAGGTGGCGTCTTCATCATCAGTGACTTGAACGATTTCCCATGCTTTGCTTAAAGTATGCACCGATTGAAAGAAGCTAATATATTCAAAGGTAGGCCGAATTCCTTCCTCTCGGCCAATTTTGAGTAGTTCTGCATAGCGCTCGGGCAAATGCTCGGTTTCTGTTTTTTCCAACGGTGGAGTGGCGACAATAAAAGGGGCTCCTAACCGAGCACCCAAAGCAAATCGCCTGCGTGCTTCGTCCAATACCAGTTGATGTTCCCATCCATCAAGGTCTCCCCATTGCCTCATCGCAATGACGGAGGGTACAATTAATCCATGATCCGCAATCGCCTTTTCAATATCCGTCACCTCACCCCCACGAGCCACATATTCCCATACATCATTAAGCCAAAGTTCAATCCCATCGTATCCGGCCTCTCCTACCAGGCGAATTTTATTTATTAGAGATTGGGGTTTAATGGTACTCGTATTGAGGCAATAGATCATAGTGTTTGGTTTTGTTTAAGTATTCAGCCCTAATTCGTGCTTTTTATTTGGCAAGAAGATATGTGATTAATTATCCAAGAATTCCCTTTTTAATACAATACCCGAGGAGGCCCTGAAGTGGTCCATTTGAAAAAGGCTTAGCTCGGGAATGCCCTGCGATCCCCATAGATCTGCTCACTTCTTTCAACGGATCGGGGAAGTCACCCGCAAACCAATGAAACCAGGTTGGAAAGTAATCCCGACGGTGAACTTCTGCTAATAAGGGCAGGCAGGCATCGACCCAAAGTGTATCCACCCGAGTACCTCCCCACACTCCACAAAGTATCTCATCAATCCATAGTTTTTTTAGGTTGTGAATGCCAAGATTATTTCGATTACTTCCTTCTGAATTTCCATCGAATGGGATATTAATCTTTAATAAATCTTCAATCCAATTGGGGTTTGCCCGCCATAATTCACCATATTGTCGTAATCTTTTCCGGGGATGATTTGCCGGTCTAAGACCTTTCAATTTCCAACTTTTTTCTGATTGGAAAACCTCGTCGGGATCAATTCCGCCGCATTTCCATTCCTGGGTGGGGTGACTCTGTCCAATTTTGCTCATTATCGCACGATTTCTCCGGTAGCCTAATACTTCGAGGAAACATTGATGAAAGGCCTCTTCCTGCTTGCTTTTTTGTAATCGTTTTTGAGCAAATTGTTTCTTTTTTAACCACCTTTCCTTGGCCAATTCATGATTTTTTTGAGTAACCTCGATTTGGTCAATTCGAGAATAAAGTGAACCAGTGTTTTTTGCCACATATGCCGATAAATTTTCGATCGCAATCGATTCCATGTGCTCTTCTAAACTTTGCCTGAGATGGGGCAAAAGAACGAGGAGGGGGATCTGCACTCCCTTCATTGTTTGGCAAGGCGTCCTTTTTTTTGCTTCTGGAAACAGGGTAACATGAAGAGCGACTCGGTTATAATTTGCATCCCGATTGTGCCCGTGGTTCTCCCAGTCAGAAGAATAAAAATGGATTTCAATATCTCCTTCTTGTTTCAATTGATCGATTGAAAGAGATGCATTTTTAAAATCCGGTCCTTCCTCTGCACGGTTCCATATTCCTGGATTCGAAATAATCAGCCTTTTGCCACATTCAGTATGAAGTTCCAAATCATTAAAATCCTGATCTGCCCAAATTTGTTGAATTACTTTTTCTTCAATTCGTAAGCTTCCATATAAACCAGGAATTTCTTCCACTCCCTGAAAACTTGCCATTAATGTGGGTTCCTCTCTCCCTTCTCGGGGAATGACAGTTGATTTTTGAGCGGACCTTTCTCTTCATTCCGGTAGTGATTTATTTTCACACGGGTACGATCTATACTATTATCCAGTTTTTTGATAAGCTCTTCAATCCTCATTGCGGTTGCACCTGACTCGTAAGCACAATTTCGAATAAGTCCATCATTAGTTGCCACAGAAATACGCTCTGGAAATTTTGCTGCCAGTAGCATTCTTTCAATGACTCCGTCCGCACCTTGGACAGAAGAAGAATAAATAATGGTATAGCTTTTGTTCCCTTCATGCTGATAGATCCTTCCCTTCCCTCCTCTTCCGTCAAAAACAACTGTTAAAAGACAATTCTCACCCGCCTGAATAGGTTCGAGAAATCGAATCAGGCTGTCGCGGGCCAAATTGCGGTCTTGGGTCAGTTCCTTGGATAATTCTGGGATCGCATGCAAGGCATTGTTCCCATCAATGATCAGATGTTCTTGCATTTTAGGTGGGTTCAGTAAAAAAAGAGAGTTCATTGGTACTATCCTCCCTCCTTTTTCGCAATTACAATATACTTATTAAAAAATTATGAGCACCGCATTTTTATTTCCTGGTCAAGGTTCCCAGTCGGTTGGTATGGGATCCGAATTATTTTCACGATTTCCAGACATGGTGGAGCAAAGTGATGAGATTCTGGGCTATTCAATAGAAGAATTATGTTTGCGGGAAGATGCAACGGACTTGAACCTCACAAACTTTACCCAACCTGCTCTTTACACGGTTAGTTGCTTGCAGACGAAAGCATTGCTTGAAGAAGGCAAATCACCCTCTTTTGCTGCCGGGCATTCAGTGGGAGAATTTGCTGCCCTGCAGTGTGCCAATGCCTTTTCTTTTGCTGATGGACTACAAATGGTGGCGAAGCGGGGCGAAATAATGTCCCAAGTTTCGGGTGGTGGAATGGCTGCGGTGATCGGCATGGATGCTGATAAAATTACCTCTATTTTGGATGAACAGGGAGCCGATCAAATTGATCTGGCCAATTTTAATTCGCCTGGACAGATCGTTATCTCTGGTCCTGCCTCACAAATTACCCAAGTTCTTTCTCCTCTTAAAGAGAGTGGTGCCCGAATGGTGGTTCCTTTAAAGGTAAGCGGAGCTTTCCACTCCCGCATGATGAATGAACCGGCAGCAGAATTTGCAGTTTTTTTACAAAACTTCTCTTTTTCTCTTCCCCAATTCCCTGTTTTTTCAAATGTCGAAGCACAACCATATTCCTCCGTTGATGCCATTCCTGAATTATTGATTAAACAAATATTTAGCCCAGTTAGATGGACCGAGGTTATCCAGGGACTTAGGCTAAAAAGGGTTGAAGAATTTATCGAATGCGGACCCGGTAAGGTTTTGACCAAATTACTCCGGCAAATCCCTTGAAATTTTATCTGAACTCTTTATTTCAAATCATTCATATTTTATGATTTATTTATTGTTATTTTAAGCTAATAGCGAGTTTTACAAAAAAAATATTATTTTTTTTCTCACCTAAACTACTGACTATCATGGGTTTATTTTTGCGCCATTAATAAAACCTTGTTTATTCGTATTAAATTCTGATTCTACACTAATATATGTGGTAACCTTAACATATTTTAGCCCAAGTTTTAGATCAGTTGTTTAGAGACAGTCCCTTTATTGTTTCACCTTTTTTTAGGTGGCAGGTTGTACTCGTTCAAATTTTCGGGCCATATCGATTGTTTAAGTCAAAAAAAGACCTGTGCACGCGCACACACACACCTCAATACCCGTTTTAATGCGAAATTTTTTAATTAACAAACAGTCACTACTTCCTATGAAGCAAGCCACTAAGTCTAATAATACTTCTAAATCATTCAGCTGGGTCTTTCCGACCCTGTTCGGAGTCCTGCTCTCCCTGCCCATTGAGCGAACGCTTGAAGCTGCCGTCGAGGGAGGTGCTCTAGTCAAGGGGGATGCACTTTCAGATGGTACAACCGTGATACCGGAAGCCAGTGCCACATCGAAAGCGATCAAATGGACCACGGCTGACTTGGATCCCAGTATTTTCGACCATAACTCGTCCACTCCCAGCCGTTTGAAGGTGAAAGCAGCAGGCGATTACTTCCTCGCTTTTACCGGTCCAATTCTTCAGCAGGCAAAAACTGCTGATAAGCGCTCGCAGGTTCACTTCTTTGTGAAGAAAAATGGCAGTACCACAATACAGGCAGGAACCGCTCGTTCTACTTATGTCAGGCATGACTCAGATCATACTGAAAGCAGTGGTCACATGCACTTGCTTCTCCCCAGTTTATCCGCAAATGATTATGTCGAAATTTATGCTAAGTGTTTTGACAATGCCGCTCAAAATTCGGTCAAATTAGGAACTGCTTCTCTATTCTTGGAAAAAATTGCTTCTTCCCGGACCATTTTTTCTGCTACCGCCACAAGATTGGTTGCGGGTACGAATTTGAATCCAAATACTGCTTCGGCCTTACAGTGGACTCAGGAAGTTGCTGATTCTGGCTTTACGCACAGTAATTCATCGAATAGTCACAACATTACTATAGCGAATGCGGGTAAGTACCTTGTATTTGCCAATGTACCCCTCAGCGGTGCGGTTGGCAGAGGATCCCCTCAAATGATCCCTAAGCTGGATGGTGTTCAAGTTTCTGGTGGTTTTGCCTCCCAAGGATACATTCGTAATACGGATGCAACGACCAAGTCATCGATACATTGGGTTGGCTTGGTACAGACTTCATCTGCCAATCAAGTCCTCACATTTGATCTTGGTAAGCGGGCGGCTGGTGGAACATTAACCGTACCGACTAATGAAAAAGCATCGGTCTTCATTGAGAAGCTGTCCAATGCCAACAATCTTTTCTCAGCTCGTGCCACTCAGCTTTCGACCGGTGACAATTGGAATGCCGTAGGCGAAGTGAAATGGGCCACGCAGGAATCGATTGATGCAGCGAAATTTACTCACTCCGCCTCTTCCAACGCCCACCAAGTTTCAGTTGATGGGGATGGTGACTATCTTCTCTTGTATTCTGATGGATTAACTGGTTCGGTTGCGAGAGTGAACCCCAAAATGGTGGTTCGTGTCAACGGAACTGACATCGCAGGTGCGGAAGTTTCTTCGCATTATCAAAGAGCTGATAGCGGACATAACTACTCTTCCGGTGCTTTGGTTACCGTTTTAAATGGCTTGAAGGCAAATGATGTCATCACGGTCGGGGTATCAGTAGAAGCCACATCCGGAACGGTGAATGATCATGTGGCGGGTCGTCTTGTACTGATTAAGAAACCCACCCTGCCCGCTCCGACTATAACGATTGCTCAAACATCGGGATCCTCTCCCATTTCAGCCAGTGTTACTTTTAAACAGGATGGTTCCAATGTATCAGTAACCGGATTTACTGCTTCCGATATTGTAGTTAACAATGCCACAATCGCGAATTTCTCGGGTTCTGGACATACCTACACTTTCAATGTTGTGCCCACCACCTATCCGGCGATTATCAATGTAACTATTCCCGCTGGATCAGCGGCAACCGGTGGCGGTGCTCAAACCGGTATTGGCACTGCTCTTACCCAGTTCCGTGACTTGGTTACCGACGACAATTCTCTTGCCTTATATCTACCCTTTGATGAAGGCACAGGTACGATTACCAAGGATCGTTCATCAAGTGGTAAGGATGGTACTCTCGGAGGTAATCCAACTTGGGTAGCGGGTAAGAGAGGGTATGCACTTGAATTGGATGGAACGGGAGATCAGGTTGATGTAGATGGTTTCAAAGGTGTGGTCGGTAACGGTCCGATAACTGTAGCTTTGTGGTTTAAATCCACATACAACAATACAACCGCTCAACAATCTTTTGTCAGCTGGGGTGTGAATGGAGGTGGTTTGAGATACACATTGAACTTTGATGGAGGAAAAATTCGTTTAGACAACGCCGGTGGTGCTGCGACCACTAATGCATCTTATGCCGACGGTTTGTGGCATCATTTGGTTACAATCAAATCAAACAACGGTAACCTTGGTAATGTTGTTCATTATGTGGACGGCGTTGTATCTGCAAATGGAGGTGCCGGTGGTTCAACCTTTAACCTTAGAGAAAGTGCAAATTTCACTATCGGAGGGGACCGCACGGGTGGAGGCAGAATTAATTTTATAGGAACGATTGACGATTTCCGACTCTACAGCAAAGAGCTAAATGCTACCGCTGTTTCCGCGTTGTATGCAAGCGGAGCGGGTGAGGGATACTATACCTCAACCATTCCAACCCTAACCGTGGATGAATATGCGAATTCTAGTCCCGTTCCGGTGAGTGTTACTTTTAAACGCGGTGGATCCAATCTTCCCGTTGCCGGCTTTGCATCCAGTGACATTAGCGTAAGCGGTGGTTCAGTTAGTAATTTCAGTTCTTCCGGAGGTGGAGGTCATACTTACACTTTTAAGGTAACCCCTACTACTTTTCCATCTACAGTAACGGTTACGATTCCCAAAGGAGCGGCCGCAGGTGGTGGTGGAGTGTATCAAAATGATGTGGTCAGTAAGAGCTTTCTTGCCTCTTATCCGGCTTCTTTTTCTACCACGACTCTGGGGGATGTTGAAATGTGGTATGATGCATCGGATTTAAATGCAGATGGTACGACCGATACGGGCTACAGTACGGGAAATGCGGTGAATTCATGGAGTGATAAGTCGGGTAATGGGTATCACTTGACCAAAGCAGGAGATCCCACATGGGCCTCTCAAAATGGACTGGGCGTAGTGAATTTTGACGGGAATGATGCCTACTATTCAGCGAATGAATGGGGTGGAAAGCGGAAATTCACCATGTTTTCGATTTCCCGTTATACCCATTCCACCGATACCAATCGGGTTATATCAGACCGCACTCATAACTGGTTATTTGGATACCATGGCGGAAATATGAATAAATGGTATTTTAATGGATGGTTAACGGATAATGCTAATGGAAAAGACACTAAGTTTCACCTGCATGTGGCTTCGATGTCAGACGACGATCAGGGAAATACTTTTTACGATGGCGCTCGAGTGGGAGCAGTAAATGGAAATGGGGCTCATAACACCACCTATTTACCCAGGAGTTTACAGTTTGGTGGACAGGGAACGAATTCCGAATTTTCCAAATGTGAAATTGCAGA
>NZ_CAXLMO010000013.1:0-61997 GCF_964187635.1 Candidatus Seribacter sulfatis
CCAAATGACTGAATTTCCTTTCGGGATTTTTCACATGGGTAAACGAAACCTTCCTTTGCCAGTTGTAAAAGAACAGCAGTATATTTATCTGCCCTTTCGCGTTGATTGTAGGGACCGTATTCACCTCCGCAATCTGGTCCTTCATCCCAATTGATTTTTAAGCTCTTCAAATCCTGCATTGCTGCTTGTGAAAATTCTGACTGGCAGCGTAGTTTGTCCAAATCGTCATTCCGATAAACGATATCTCCATTTCTTTCCCTCGCCCTACTCCATGCGACCTTGAATGTACTGGCGTGTCCTTCATGCAAATAACCGGAAGGAGTGGGTGCAATTCTTCCCCTGTAGGTTTTTTGTTGTTTGTCCTCGCTCATTTGATGAATTTAGGCTTTAGCTATACTTTTACGCAAGGAGAAGAATTCCCTTCTCCCACTATGTTACGATGAATTTTAAAGAATTGGGCTTATGTCCAGAAATCCTTCAGGCAATTGAAGATCTAGGATATGAGGATGCAACTCCTATTCAAATAAAAGCGATCCCAGCAATTTTAAAAGGGAGGGATATGGTCGGCTCAGCACAAACTGGTACTGGAAAAACAGCCGCATTCGCACTTCCCGCACTTCATCGATTAGCGAAGCCAGGCGGGTGTCGTGCTCTCGCCTTAGCCCCTACCCGGGAACTCGCCATTCAAATCGAGGAAAACTTTCGAAAATATGGAAAATATCTGGGTTTAAAAATGGCTCTCCTTTATGGTGGGGTAAAATACGGAAAACAATTGGAGGAATTGGGAAATAATCCTGATATTATTGTCGCCACTCCGGGACGGTTGCTCGACCACATCCAGCAGGGTAATCTTTCATTGGGTAAAATTGAAATTCTGATCCTCGATGAGGTGGATCGTATGCTCGACATGGGATTCGTTGAGGATGTAACTAAAATCATAAATAAGACACCTCGATCCAGGCAAACTCTGCTTTTTTCTGCAACGATTCCAGATGCGGTTGTCCGTTTATCAAAGTGGGCATTAGATAACCCTGCCGAAGCTAAGATCGATATCAAAATATCGGCGGCAGAGACGGTTTCTCATGCCCTTTACCCAGTGCCGGCAATTCAGAAGTTTGATTTATTGGTATCCCTTTTGAATAACATTAAATTTGATAGTTTAATCATCTTTTTTCAGACGCGCAGAGGAACGGATAAAATAAGCCATTGGCTTACTGAGCATGGACAGGATGTTCGGGTATTACATTCTGACTTAAAGCAGAGAGACCGGATGTCGGCGTTACAGGATTTCAAGGACGGAAAAGTTAAAATTCTTTCCGCGACCGATGTGGCATCCCGAGGTTTGGATATTTCAAATGTTACTCATGTCATTAACTACGATGTCCCCCAACATGCGGAGGACTACATTCACAGGATTGGACGAACTGGACGTGCCCGTACTGAGGGTGAGGCTTTCACACTTTGTAAACCGGAAGAATTACCGTTAGTTGAATCAGTCGAAAAATTGCTTGGAAATCCATTGCCGAGAAAGTTTGTCGATGATTTTGCGTATCGGGAAGCACCGGAGAGTTTAGTTCCGACTGGGGCAGTGGTTTCAAAGAAGAGGAATCGGAGTTTTGGAAAGCAAGTTTCTTTTGGTTCGAGGAAACGCAGATAGTATTGTTTTCTATGCACGAAGAAAACAGTAGGGTTAATAAAAATTTCAGTACCGATCATTTAGACCCAGAACAAAATAATATTTGCTGCGGGGGGGGTACCGAACGAGCATTTTCTGGAAAATATTGGGACTGTAAGAAAGTAGGAACTTACGACTGCGTGGTCTGCAATTCGCCGCTTTTCTTATCCGGTACAAAATTTGACTCGGGTTCGGGTTGGCCCAGTTTCTATGAAGCTGTCTCTCCTGATTCTGTTACAATATTGGAAGATCGCAGTCATGGCATGGTTCGGGAAGAAGCTCTTTGTGGAAATTGTGGTTCGCACCTAGGGCACCGCTTCCCTGATGGTCCTCAACCAACTGGTCAGAGATACTGCATCAATTCTGCCTCTCTTCATTTGGTTGAAGCCACTCAATAACACATAATTTTACATTTATCTTCCCGCTAAACCGCTTCGGCGGTTTTTTTGTGTCCAGTGCTCCCGGAAAAAAAACTTATTCAGAAGATCCGATGGACAAATCGTGAACGGATTCCGAGGAGATTTCTTTTTCTTCTGTCCAATCTACGACTGTTCGGACAGGTAGAGTCACCACTCGTGTGCATCCAGAAAAAAAGAGTGCATAGAGGATAGTAATGGTTATGAAAAGAAACTTGCCCATAGTTATTAACCATAGTAAATCCGAACGATCCGCAACTATCAATTTATCTTAGTAGCGCATCTCTCCCCATTTCATTTAAATAGTAACCAGCCAAGAAAAACATATCAATGCCTCCAATTCTTTTATTACTTCCCGTAATTGCATCTCTCATCGGATGGTTTACCAATTATCTAGCAGTTAAAATGTTATTTCATCCCCGCATCCCATTCCATTTTTTGGGAATTTCTATTCAGGGCGTATTTCCCAAGAGACAAAAACAATTGGCAGAAAAATTGGGAACATTAGTAGCAGAAGAACTTTTTTCGATCCAAGAGGTAACTCTTAAATTAAAGGAACTGGCCACAAGCGAAGAATCCATGGACCTTGTAGGAAAGAGGATCGAAAAGACGATTAGAGAGAAACTCGTAAAAAGTTTTCCGATGCTCGCTATGTTTCTGACCGATGATATGGTTGAAAAAGTAACCAATTTATTCAAGGCCGAACTGCAAGATTTCCTTGGTGAATCGGCACAAGATATTGGCAATAAATTAGAGGAAAGTTTAGATGTAAAAGAATTAGTTCGTGAAAAAGTGGAAGCATTCTCCTCTGATAAGCTGGAAGAAATTCTATTTTCAATCATGCGAAAAGAATTCCGTTTTATCGAAATGGTCGGGGCGGTGCTAGGATTTTTGATTGGCTGCGTACAGGTAGGGTTAACCTTAATCGCCACCTAAGTGGACTCGGATAGAATTATTGCTTGTTGCATTATATCTCTTTAATTCATTGTTTAGATTAGAATAAGATGAACACCGTACTGGCAAACTTGGATTGGGAAAACTGGAGAGAGTTTTGGTTGGATCCATCTATTCGTTTACAATTTGCAGTTCTTGCCGGGCTAATTGCTCTCGTCTTTATCCTAACCAGGATTACTAAGCCTCTTTGCGAGTCACTCTCAAATGCGGAAGGTAATAATGAGTTTAAGACATTACTCTGGAGCAATGTTACCAGAATGGTCGCTCCCCTTTATTTATTGGTTTCCTGTCTATTGGCAGTTGCTTTGGTCGAGAGGTTTTCAATTTCTTCCCAGGAGTTAATTCGTCCCTTTACCAGTGCTGCAGGGGCATGGGCAACTTACCGAATGATATCGGGTTTTATAAAAAGCCGGGCTTGGCTACGGTTAATTGCAGTACTGGCATTTACTTTGGCGGCACTGCATAGCTTTGGACTACTAGAAACAACAATCGATTTGCTCAACTTACTTGCTTTTAATGTGGGTGACCGGCGAATCTCAATACTCGATATCCTCAATGGTGGTTTAATTTTACTTCTATTACTCTGGATTAGTTCTCTGCTTGGTAGTTCAGGTGAGAAGAAAATCAAAAAACTGCCGCACTTACCTCCCTCCTTACAGGTTCTACTGGCAAAAATCCTACGGGTCATTCTTGTTTTTGTAAGTTTCGCGATTGCACTTTCCACTATTGGACTCGATCTATCATCCTTTGCCATCCTCGGTGGTGCCATTGGTGTGGGAATTGGTTTTGGATTGCAGAAAGTAGTTTCTAATTTGGTCAGTGGTTTAATTCTGCTCTTAGATCGTTCCATTAAACCTGGTGATGTAATAGAAATCGAAGGGACTTATGGTTGGATTAATTCATTGCGGGCCCGATACGCATCTGTAATCACACGGGATGGGAAAGAACACCTAATTCCCAATGAAGATTTAATTACCAATCGGGTAATCAATTGGTCTTTTAGTGATCGTAATGTACGAGTACGAGTACCAATCGGTATTTCTTATAATGCGGACCCACGAAAAGCGATTGCGCTTTGTTTGGAGGCTGCTCACTCCACTAGCAGGACCCTGCAAAGTCCTGAACCCAAGTGCTTAGTGATTGGTTTTGGAGATAATTCAATTGATTTAGAACTTCGATTTTGGATTGATGATCCTTCGAACGGTGTCGGGAATGTAAGAAGCGAAGTGCTTCTGGCAGTTTGGGACCGTTTTCAGAAAGAAGGAATTGATATTCCTTTTCCGCAAAGAGACATTCATGTTTCTGGACTTTCTCCCAAAATTATTTCAGCAATCCAAGAAGACACGAATAACGACTCCCCTTAATTTAAGCATCCGGGCTTGCCAAACCGACTAATTCTCGTTTTTATTGACCTTTTGTTTATATTTATGTCTTACACAGAATTACCTTTACTTGGCGAGATACTCGCCATGGCACCTCCAAGCGGTCAATCCGGCGAATCTGGCTTAATGAGCTTCCTTCCAATGATTCTCATTTTTGTGGCCTTCTACTTTTTGCTCATTGCACCGCAAAGAAAAAAGCAAAAACAACACGACAAGATGATTAAGTCCCTGGAAAAAGGAGCTCGGGTAAAAACAGTCGGTGGTATGTTTGGCACTATTACTGGGGTTAAAGACGATTGTTTTGTTCTTCGTATCGCAGAAAATGTAAAAGTTGAAATATCCAAAGAGGCTGTTTCTGCGAAAATCGATTAATTCTTTTCTCCGACTTTATCGGCCCCCTTTCTTCAACCGAATCCAATCATGAACAAGTCCACCACCTGGAAGCTAATTTTCACCGCCCTCATTATTGTAATTAGTTTTACCCTTATCCAACCATTTGAAGATCAGGAACTAGGAGGTTACGCACTCAGTCAGGTAAGTTCGGAAGCAAATTCATCGAATCACACTGGACATGAAAACTTTGCTGAGGTTATCGATAACTTACGTAATCAACTCCCCGAGGACCAACCAATTGATTACGGCGCCTTACGATCATACGGAAAACGGAATCGTCTGGACTACGCCGCTTTTTTTAGTCCCCCGGAAGGCGTTCTTGGAACAGTGGGTTCAAGGATTTTTCCAGTTTGGGTAAAACCTGGAATTCGTTCCAACCATGTAAAGGACCGCGATAAGAGAAACGATCTAGTTCTTCGTACCCTCCTTAAGAATTCACAAGCTGCAATCAAACGAGGTTTGGATCTACGAGGTGGGATTGCATTCACCATGGAGATTACCGATGCCAATGAGAGCGATTCATCCGCCTCC
Source organism: Candidatus Seribacter sulfatis (assembly GCF_964187635.1). Taxonomy (NCBI): domain Bacteria; kingdom Pseudomonadati; phylum Verrucomicrobiota; class Opitutia; order Opitutales; family Candidatus Seribacteraceae; genus Candidatus Seribacter; species Candidatus Seribacter sulfatis. Next base: position 5,352 of record NZ_CAXLMO010000013.1, read on the forward strand.
CCGTCTGGTGCAACCCCGATGGATAAAGTAATCGAAATTATGAGCGAACGATTGAATGCATTCGGCGTGGCAGAAACCTTAGTTCGTAAAAAAGGGGATAATGCAATTGAAATCCAAATTCCCGATCGTACCACAAAGCAGGATCCTGGAATTATTGAAGAACTTCAAAAACCCGCCAAACTCGAATTTCGCGTAGTGAATGTTAATTCAGATGCTCCCATTCCTCTTCAGGAAGGTGAAGAGTGGACAGACGATGAAGGTATTCCCTATGTTGCCATGCTAAGGAGCGATGCGGTGGCCAACGAAAGACCAATCTGGGTGAAACGTTTATGGTCTGCGGATGGAGATATTATTGAGGAAGCTTATGCCAAGCAGGACCAAATGGGCGGCTGGGAAGTGGGCTTGGACTTTACCTCCGACGGCGGCAAGATTTTTGGCGATCTTACAGGAGAAATTGCAAATGCGAATGATCCAACCAGTGGAGCACTTGGTCGACTTGCGATCGTATTGGACGGACAATTAGAAAGTGCTCCCACCGTTAAACAAAGAATTGATGGTGGCAGTGCGGTAATCAACGGTAACTTTAGTTTTCGCGAAGCAAAAATGCTTTCTGACATTCTCAACAACCCTCTTAAGGTATCACTCACCATTGGAGAGAAGTATGAAGTCTCCCCTACCCTTGCAGCGGGTGCGCTTTCGAGCAGTTTGAATGCTTGTTTACTGGGTGCGGTTCTAATTATAGCTTTTATGATAACCTGGTATAAGGCAGGGGGAATAGTTGCGGTACTTTCAGTAGGAACGAATATTTTATTAGTGATTGCTGTTTTGGCGGGATTATTTCAAGCCACCTTCACATTACCAGGCATGGCCGCTCTAGTCCTCACTATTGGAATGGCAGTGGATGCAAATATTTTAATTTTCGAACGAATACGGGAAGAATTAAGGTCTGGTAAAAATTCTGAAAATGCACTCGAAGGAGGATATGCAAAGGCATTTTCTACGATCATTGATGCAAATTTAACCACTTTGATTACCGCATCTATTTTGATTTGGCTTGGTACCGGTCCGGTCAAAGGTTTCGGTATTACTCTTGCAATCGGAATAGTAACCTCGGTTTTTTGTGCATTGTTCATCAGCAGGCTTCTTATGAATGTGTTGCTTCAATTAGGTGTCCAAAATTTGATCAGCCTCCAAAAGGTTGAAAAGCGGGCACCTCGGGCAGAAATTGATTTCCATAAATATCGGGTTCCTGCCTTTATTATGTCCTGGGCAATTGTGGCAGTTGGCATATTTTCAGTTTATACGAATCAAGATAAAATTTTAGGGATCGATTTTAGGGGGGGTGAAGAATTAATTGCCTCCTTTGATCAACAGATTGATCCTGAAGTGATCGACCAATCGTTGGAGAAGGGAGAACAACTGGGAGAAGTGCAACATGTCTACCGTTCTGAAATTGGATCAGGAGAGGAGTCCACTCGTTTAGTGCTACAGACCGAGATTGGAAAGGCGAGAAATGTTCTAGACGCCCTTGCACAAGCAAATCCAAGTGCGGGACTAATGGAAGAAGGACTAAGCAATATCGGAGCCTCAGTGAGTAATCAAATTAAAGACGATGCAATTTTATCTGTGGTCGTCGCCTTACTTGGAATTCTCTTGTATGTGGCCATTCGATTTGAAATGGGCTACGCGATCGGGGCAGTTATCGCCACAATTCATGATGTTTTGATGACAATTGGTTTATTTGTTTTGATTGGTACGGTATCCGGTGGGGTCTTGTGCTCCGGACAGTTTACCGCGCCAATGCTTGCCTCTATTCTGATGATTGTAGGGTACTCAATCAACGACACTATTGTTGTCTTTGACCGTATTCGGGAAGAACTTGAAATGAACCCTGTAACGAACTTAAAGAAAGTGATCATGATTGCCATCAATCGGGTTCTTTCCAGATCAATACTCACTAGTGTAACAACACTTTTAGCCGCTCTTTCGCTTTGGATCTTTGGTGCGGGTGTAATTAATGACTTTGCATTTGTTTTCGTAATCGGAATTTTGACTGGAACATTTTCATCTATCTTTATTGCGAGCCCGATTTTCTTCCTTTGGCACAAAGGGGACCGTAAGCATGTAGAAGAGGGTGAAATTTTGCCCAAATATGATTGGCAGACATCATCCGATAAATAAGTTTTACCCCTAATTACAGGTTAGAAATTATTGAATGCAGTGGATTGAGGATAAGTATGACGAAAAGAGTGTTAGCGCACTCAGTCAAAATTTATCAGTCTCCCCCACTTTATCTAAGTTTCTGCTAGCTCGGGGAATTACCACCCCTGAACTAGCCACCGCTTTTCTTAAGCCAAGACTGGCTCATCTAATAAACCCGTTCGAAATTGCGGGGATGAGCGAGGCAGTGGATCGAATCATTCATGCGATCAATAATAAGGAACACGTTCTGATCGTTGGAGACTACGATGTGGACGGAATTACATCCACTGTAATTGTGAAAAGAAACCTCACCGAGCTTGGCTTAACCCCCTACCATGTTACTCCAAAAAGGAAAACTGAAGGCTACGGATTAACTCAGGATATCCTTGAACGTGGATTAAAACTTGCCGATATTAATTTAGTTATCGCTCTTGACTGTGGTACCAATTCCAAACAAGAAGCGGAAGGTTTACGATCGAAAGGGATTGATTTAATAGTGGTGGACCACCATCAATCCAAAGATGAATCTCCAATTCAAGCGATTCAGGTTAATCCTCACCTCCACGAGGATAAAGGAGAACCATGGAGATTTTTGTGTACTGCAGGGCTTGCCTTTAAACTCGTTCATGGGATTCTAAAAAAATTACGCGAACAAGGGGTCAAAAGAGCATACGAAATAAACCCAAGAGACTCGCTCGCACTAGCCGGGTTAGGAACGATTGCAGATCTTGTGCCCCTTCGTGGAGAAAATAGAATTCTTGCAAGCTTTGGACTCCGAGAATTAGGGCGCAATCCGTGCAACGGGCTTAATGCAATTCTGGAGATGGCAAACCTACACTCCGAACCCAACCCAAACAGTGAAGATGTAGCTTTTAAGATAGCTCCCCGAATCAATGCATGCGGTCGATTAGATGATGCGGAAGTTGCAACCTCACTTCTACTCGAAACGGATAAACAAAATTGTAAATCTCTTGCCCTCCAAATGAATGAGTACAATGAAGAGCGAAAGCGGATTGAATCAAAACTTTCTGAGGACGCACTTGTTCAGGCAAATGAATTCTTTTCTGATCGACCAGCGGTGGTCGTATGTGGCCAAGGTCCCAACTGGAACCCCGGGGTAGTTGGAATTGTAGCGGGCAAGCTAGCAAACTCATTGGGGAAGCCCTGTATCGTACTGGCTCAAACAGGGGACGAATGTAAGGGATCGGGACGGGGTGTAAAAGGAGTCAACCTGGTACAAGCATTAGATCAATGTAAGGAACTTCTTGACCATTGGGGCGGACATCCGGCCGCAGTTGGATTAAGTTTATCAATTGAGAAACTAGAAGATTTCAAAAAAAAGTTTGTTGAAGTAATTGAAAGTGACACCGGGGGTTCATTTCCTGAACCCACTCTTCAGATTGCCGCGGTTATTCAACAGGATGAACTACAGGAAAATCTGCTTTCAGATTTGAGTAATTTAGCACCTTTTGGTCAAGAGAACCCAGAGCCGATTTTATCGCTTCAAAAAATCCGTTTAGCGTACGAGCCCAAAAAAGTGGGTACCGGAGAGCATTTTCAATTCTCCGTACATAACGGTAACCGTACTATTTCTGGTATTGCTTGGAATATGGGTGATAGGATACCTCCCAGTACCACGGACATAGACCTTGCATTTCGGTTGAGATGGAATTCCTGGAATGGGCGGAAAACACCTCAAATGGTCTTAGAGGATTGGCGAATTAGTGACTAAGGATTAATCTTTTCTTCCAAATACGAGATCGCCTCCTCTTCAGATAACCGTATCTGTTCGGTGGTATCCCGATCTCGAAGAGTGATCGACCCATCTCCTTCAATCGTTTCGAAATCAACCGTTAAGCCAAAGGGAACCCCTACTTCATCTATTCTTCGGTATCTTCGTCCAATAGCACCGCTTTGATCGAAAATCACATTCCACTTCCTCTGTAATCGATGATAAAGTTTGCGAGCCCGTTCCACGAGTACTGGTTTATTCTTAACCAATGGAAAAATCCCTGCCTTAATTGGAGCAACACGAGGGTGGAACCGTAAGACAGTTCTCTTCTCTCCCTCCACTTCATCAATCTGATAGGCGGAACAGATAACCGCAAGGAAGGTACGATCGACCCCTAAACTTGGTTCAATCACATGGGGTAAATACTTTTCTTTTCGAGCCTCATCGAAAAACTCCAAGTTTTTGCCAGAATGCTCCTGATGTTGAGTCAGGTCAAAGTTTCCTCTCGCCGCAATGCCCTCCAGCTCATGCTCGCCAAAGGGAAACTTAAAAGTGATGTCGGTGCATGCCTTGGCGTAATGGGCAAGTTTATGCTTTGGATGAACTTCCTCTCCAAGAAAATCTGCAGTCAATCCAATACTGCTAAACCAGGACATTCTCGTATCGATCCATTCCCTGTGGTACTGAGGCCAAGCGTCCTCGTCCGGGGGAATAAAATACTCGATCTCCATTTGCTCAAATTCCCGAGATCTGAAAATAAAATTACGTGGAGTAATTTCATTTCGAAATGCTTTTCCAATCTGGGCGATGCCAAAAGGAACTTTTACCCGCCCGGTATCAACAATATTCTTGAAATTAGCAAATATACCCTGTGCCGTTTCAGGCCTCAAATAGGCCTCTGAGGAAGCATCCCGCAGAGCTCCCACATTGGTCTGAAACATCATATTAAAATCGCGGGGCTCCGTGAGACTACCGATATTACCAGTCGCCGGAGAAGGTACTAATTTTTGTTCCACTGCCGAGAGTTCATCGTAGGGACGTAATTCTACTGGTTCAAGTGTTCCCTGCTTCGCTGCTTTTCTTTTTATTAATTCCCCTCTCTTATCAGCTTCATCCTGCATGTCGACTGACTCGATAAGGCAGATCCAACCCAGTGAATCTCCCTCCACCCGAATATCAGCTGCGAAAAGTTGATCGGCTCTGTATCGCATTTTGGATTCCTTACAATCCACCATTGGATCAGAAAATCCATCGATATGCCCCGAAGCTTTCCAAATACGAGGGTTCATAATAATACTCGAATCTAGTCCCACCATATCCTCTCTTCGTCGAACCATATCCTCCCACCATGCATCCTTTATATTGCTGCGCAATTCAACGCCCAAGGGACCATAATCAAAGAATCCATTGATTCCCCCATAAATTTCAGATGATTGGAATACGAACCCCCTGCGCTTGCACAGAGATACAATTTCCTCGATTAAAGTATTTTCTTTCGCCATTTTGAAGTTTTACATTACATTTTCTTCAATTAATCGACAACCAAGAATTAGAAATTCATTCTTTATTAATTGTAAGTTGACTTGATTACACTAGATTATTTGAATCCGTTTATGCCCAGAAAAAATTTACCATTTTTAAAAGTCCTCGCATTCGTACTTTTATTCACATCTTGTTTTTTTACTTCTGGTTGCAAAATCTTTCCAGGATTTAAAAAATATATATCGTCTGACATCAACGTTGCGGGTGCATTGACCCACTCCCCCAATTCGTTTGCCCCCATTGAACCCGGCACAATCCGTTTGCAATCAGAAGAACTTTGGTACCGAAGAGATTTTAGTGGAAATAAAACTACTTTCTTGTGGGGACTTTTTACATTTACTGACTACTGATAAACGGAAGTAGTAAAATTTCACAGGAAAGTGAAAAAAGACCTAATTTATAATTAGAATAATTCCATTTAATACTTGCGATTCCGCCCCTTACCCCTATACTATTGGGGGTTATGTCATACACATTAAAGACTCAAGATAGAAGAGAACTACATACCGCTCTTCAAAAAAAAGGTTTGCGCTCCACCAAGCAACGAGCCTCTGTTTACGAGGTTATTTTATCTAAAAAAGATCATCCCACTGCGGATGATATTCTAATCCGAGTTCGAAAAAACCTTCCCACAATTTCTCTCGCAACCGTTTATAATTGTCTTGAAACACTTGTCGACTGCGGGCTCGTCCGGCAAGTAAACTTAGATCGTTCATCCACTCGATTCTGCCCAAACCTTACCCCTCATGCCCATTTTAAATGTAGTGAGAGTGGGAAAATTTTTGATCTTAATATGGATGAGGAAACTATGGAAAGTTTACATTCAATTCTACCCAAAGGCTTTCAATCACAAAACTTCGAACTCTCCTTCTCCGGGACAGTAAAACATTTATCCAACTAAATTAAACACTTCCAGTAAACCTTGTTATATGAGTACTCTTCAAATCGATAATCTTTCCGCTTCTGTAGGGAAAGAGCAAATTCTTAACAATCTAAACTTCACTCTCCCAAAAGGAGAAGTTCATGCCATTATGGGACCGAATGGAAGTGGGAAAAGTACTCTTTCCAAAGTTCTGGCGGGCCACCCTGACTATCAGGTAACAGGGGGTAACGCATCTATGGATGGAACCGAATTACTGGGTCTTAACCCAGATGAAATTGCGAGGCTAGGCCTCTTTCTTGCCTTCCAATACCCAGTTGAGGTCCCTGGAGTCAGTATCGCAAATTTTATCCGAGCTGCAATTAAGTCCAGATTGCCGGAGGGTGAAAATATAAAAGCGGTTGAATTCTACAAAGAACTCTATTTAAAAATGGACGGACTCGGAATGGATCGATCTTTTACATCACGATCGATGAATGAAGGCTTTTCAGGGGGTGAAAAGAAAAGGTGTGAAATTCTGCAAATGTCTATGCTTAATCCTAAGTATTGCATTCTTGATGAAACAGATAGTGGGTTGGATATTGACGCACTCAGAGTGGTATCCGAAGGAATTAATCAAATGAAAAACCCAGACCGTGGGATTTTGGTTATTACTCATTACCAGAGGCTTCTTGATTATATCGTGCCCGATAAAGTGCATGTTATGTGGGAAGGTCGGATAGTTCGAAGTGGTGATAAAACACTGGCTCTTGAACTTGAAGATAAGGGATATGATTGGATCAAAGAAGAAGTTGCTGCCGCTTAATAAACTTACCAAAAATTAAATGATCAAACCATCAAACATTGAAATTGACCGAGAAAAAGGTAATTTCCACTACCCTACTTCAAAATATGCTTTTGATGCAGGTGTTGGACTTTCTGAAGACGTAGTAAAGTATATTTCGGGGGTGAAGAATGAACAAGATTGGATTCTGGACTTTCGACTCAAAGCACATTCTATTTTCGAAAAAAAGCCCATGCCCACTCATTGGGCGTCAAGAGATTTGGAAAACATTGATTTTGATGTTATCCGATATTACCTCGCACAAGGCCAACAGCCTAGCAGGACATGGGATGAAGTCCCCGATGACATTAAAAAGACTTTTGAACGCCTAGGTATACCCGAACAGGAGCGTAAATTCCTTGCCGGTGTTGAAGCACAATTTGACAGCGAGGCGGCCTATTCCAGAATGAAGGAAGACTTGGAAAAAGAGGGTGTTATATTTGTGGGTTCAACAGAGGGACTTCGGGACTATCCAGAGATTTTCAAAAAATGGTTTGGTAAAGTAATACCAACCTCCGATAACAAATTTTCAGCTTTAAACAGTGCTGTCTTTAGTGGCGGAAGTTTCATCTATGTTCCCCCCGGTGTAAAACTTGCCCAACCCCTCCAGGCATATTTCCGAATTAATGCCGAAAATTTTGGGCAATTTGAAAGAACTCTTATTATTGCAGATGAAGGATCTGAAATAACCTACATGGAAGGTTGTACCGCCCCCAAGTTTGAAACTTCAACTTTGCATAGTGCAGTGGTTGAATTGGTTGCCCTTAAAGGTGCTAAAATTCAATATATTACGGTTCAAAACTGGTCGAACAATGTCTTTAATCTCGTTACTAAAAGAGCGATGGCAGAGGAAGAGGCGGAGGTGCGTTGGATTGATTGCAACATAGGTTCTCGCCTTACGATGAAATACCCTGGTGTAATCTTAAAAGGGAGAAAAGCCAGAGGTGAAGTTCTTTCGATTGCGTTAGCAAATGATGGTCAGCATCAAGATACTGGTGCCAAAATGGTTCATGCAGCGAGCGAAACAACTAGTAATGTCATTGCCAAATCAGTTTCAATTGGCCAAGGCCGTTCCTCCTATCGCGGATTAGTTCAAATCCCAGGGCACCTTGAACATTGTAAGAATAACACAGAGTGTGACGCGCTTCTCATTAACAGTGATAGCCAGACGGATACTTATCCCGCCATCGCGATACAAGGAAATGAAAACTCTGTTCAACACGAAGCAAGCGTATCAAAAGTGAGCGCCGAGCAAATCTTTTACATGCAACAACGTGGACTTAATCAGGCGGAGGCAATGAGTCTCTACGTCAATGGCTTTGTAAATGATTTAATTAGAGAATTCCCGATGGAGTACAGTGTTGAATTGAAAAGACTTATTGACTTAGAAATGGAAGGCTCAGTCGGGTAAGAAGCTAATTATATGAACCCATCATTACCTTCTAAACTAAATATGAAAACACCCTTTGGATCTCCTGATTTTTTCCAAGCGTTCTCCGACAAACGGTCATGGGAACCTGGATGGATGGCAGATTTCAGAAAAGATTCATGGAATCGATTTGCTGCACTTCCACAGACTAAGATAAAGGACGAAAAATGGAGGTTTTCCCCAAGGGCCCGTTTTGGATATTCTAATTGCGATCAATTAACTGATTCGCCCAAATCGACTACACTGGAAGGCAAAAGCTCTGAACAAGTGATCTTTGAATCATTTGATCAAGCGATTTTAGACCATCCCAACCTTCTCTCAATACTGCCGTCGTTAACCGGTCCAAAACTAGGATCAGATGCTACCTTTTTGCTCGGTTCCTCTTTCTCAGAATCGGGATTTATATTTAAGGCAAAGAAAAACTACAAAGAAGAGGAGCCTTTTATTTGTAAACATTTTGCTCCCAAACAGAACCATTCTCTTTTCCAGCAGAACATTGTCATTGTCGAACCTTTTGCTGAAGTAACTCTCATCGAGTATTTTGACTCAGAGGACCAATCTTCAACTGGGGTTTTATCCAATTTAAGCCACATTCAATTAGGAGAAGGAGCGAAACTTAATCGTGTTGTAGTGCAACGCTTAAACAGTCACTCCACATTTAACCATCTCGAAAAAGTTGAGTTAGGAAGAAATGCCCAGTTTACTAATGTTTCCCTACAACTTGGAAGTGCACAAACTCGAGTAGAATCGAGGGGAGATATTATAGGTGATGCGGGTGAGTTTAATAATTACTCGCTTAGCCTTGGTCGTAACAATCAATTGTTTGATCAACGCACTATCCAACATCATATTGCACCCCATGGGAAAAGTAATTTACTTTTTAAAAATGCATTATTAGACAATTCAAAGGCGATTTTTTCCGGTCTCATTAAAGTAGACCCCGCTGCCCAGCATACAGATTCTTTTCAAACAAACCGTAATTTGTTGCTGAGCAAGAAAGCAGAAGCCGATTCATTACCGGGTCTTGAAATACTTGCAAACGAAGTAAAATGTAGTCACGGAGCAACAACCAGTAAAATTGACGAGCAAGAATTATTTTATCTACAAAGCAGGGGTATCTCCAAATCAATCGCTGAAAAATTGATTGTCCTCGGATTTTTCGAAGATATCATTGGCCAGGTTTCCAATGTGGATCTGGTTGAGTCACTGCGGGACGAAGTCTCCCAATTTTTCAATACCTAATCCTCATACTTTTTTTAATGAGCCAACAACAACAAGAAATCGATTTATTAAGAGATGTAAACGCTACCTTGATTCCTCATGGTGAAGAATTCCTTCTGTCCAAGGGCGATAAAGTTACTATTACCCATCGGTTAGGCGGCAACTTCACGGTAATGACATTGAATGGAATGTATAGAATCGCAGCTAAAGATGCAGATGCGTTAGGAGAGAAAGGGAATGACTTTGCAGAGAAAAATCACCCGGAAGGAACTGAACCAGCAAGCGAAGAATCGATTCGAAATAATTTAAAATCCGTATTCGATCCTGAAATTCCAGTCAATGTGGTAGATTTGGGGTTAATCTATAAGGTTGAAATTGAAGAAGTGAAAGAACGGGGAAGAATTGCATTTGTAGATCTTACTCTAACTGCGCCTGGTTGTGGAATGGGACCAGTAATTGCGGAAGATGTAAAGGGGAAGGTGCTTGAACTTCCGGGAATTGATGATGCCGAGGTCGAGATTGTCTGGGATCCCCCATGGTCTCAGGATATGATGTCTGAGGAAGGAAAAATGGAATTGGGCTTAATTTAGAAGCCTTTTGTTTTACAATATCATTTATCTATCCTAGGGTAATGACCATCTTATGACTACTAGTGAGAAGAAATACAAGATTGCACTTGGTTGTGATCATGCCGGCTTTGAATACAAGGAGGCAATCAAAGAATTCTTACAAAGCGATGGCTATGAAACTAAAGATTTTGGCACATTTTCAGATGAGTCTGTTGATTACCCTGATTTCATTCGTCCTGCTGCCGAAGCCGTTGCCGAGGGCTTGTGTGATTTCGGAATTGTCCTGGGTGGTAGTGGAAACGGGGAAGCAATAGCAGCTAACAAAGTCAAAGGGGTTCGCTGTGCACTTTGCTGGTCTGAAGATACAGCCCGTTTAGCAAAACAGCATAATGACGCAAATGTTATCTCCATTGGACAAAGACAAATATCAAAAGAACTAGCACTCACTATTGTTGGAACTTGGCTTGAAAGCAATTTTGAAGGAGGAAGACATCTCAGAAGAATACAGATGCTCGACTAGTCTATTTAATTTACACAATAATTTTTAAAAATGACCGACGAAAAAGATAAGAAACGTGATTCAGTCACAGAGGCAATTCAAAGCAAATTTCTCGAACAGAGAAAAATTTTCTTATGGGGTGAAGTCAGTGATAAATCTGCACGAGACTTGACTGAAAGGCTGCTTTTCCTTGAATCAAGTGCACCGGGAAAAGAAATTACTTTCTACATCAATTCACCCGGTGGTTCTATTACTGCAGGGATGGCAATTTTTGACACGATGCAATTAATCAGTTCTCCCATTGCAGTCATAGTAACAGGAATGGCAGCAAGTATGGGATCAATTCTGCTTTGTGGAGCCACCAAGGGCAGGCGTTTTTTATATCCCCATTCCCGAGTCCTCATTCATCAACCGCTCATCACTGGTAGAATGGTCGCAGCAGCGGTAGACATTAATATACAGGCGCAGGAAATGGAAAAACTTCGAGAAGAACTCAATGGAATCTTAGCTAAAACTTCCGGTCAACCTCTTGATAAAATACAACAGGATACCGATCGAGATTTTTATCTCAATGCAGAGGAAGCAATTGAGTATGGTTTAGCTGACAAGATTGTAGATAAAATTTAATTTTTTGGTTTTCCCATCTCAGTTAAAGGTAGCTGGTTCACTAATTGCCAATCCTTCGGGATAGAGTGTGACTCTAAGCGCTTCTGAACGAATTCCTTGAGTTCATTGAGTTCAATATTAGTTGGAGTTAAGTAGGCAACTATTCGTTGTCCCCAGTCTTGGTCCTCAACTCCACAGACTAAACATTCATCAACAGAATTAAACTCTTGGATCACTTTTTCGATAAAATGTGGATTCACTTTCTCACCCCCCGTTACAATCATACGATCTAGCCGTCCTTCAATGAACCAATTCCCTTCGGGGTCATGATATCCATAGTCAGGGGTATCTAACCATTCCTCGCCTCCCTGCCCTTCTTGATGCGCGTTCAAGCTAATACTCTTCGCTTTTACAGAGATACGATTAGTAACAGTGTTCACTGACATGAAAGCATGAGGCAGAACTTTTCCCACGCCCCCTATTCCCTTTTCGAATGAATGTGAATTTAAAAGTGTGATCATGCCTGCAGTTTCAGACATACCATAGCAGGGAAAGAGAGGAATGCCTTCATTTCTTGCCCTCTGAGCCAACTTTTCTGAAAGCGCAGCTCCACCGATAAAAATACCTTTAAATTGCCGTAAATTTTTGCAGGCAATTGAACTCGTGATTAATCGGTTTAATTGGGTGGGAACTAGCGAAATCCACTGACTTTGCATAAGTTCGCCGGGAATCTCATCAAAAAGCTTTCGGTAACTTGAAAAGTAAACCTTTCCCCCAGAAGCTATCGCCCGAAATATCTGCATCATTCCACCCACGTGATTAAGCGGTAAACAACACCAAGAAGAAATTTCTTCTACTCCTAGGCTTTCAAGTAGTCCAGATACAGCAAAACTAACCGATTTTTCGCTGTGCCTTATCCATTTTGCATTCCCAGATGTACCACCTGAACGAAAAAAAAGAGAAGGAGGACCATTTTTAGCATCTAAAACTTCCGATTGATAGATACTCAAATTCGGGCCCAACCAAACAGATTGCCCCTTTTGTAATAGTGTAAAAATTTCTTCTGCATGTAGTTGTTGTTTATTCCCACAACTATTCTTTTCATGAACCCAAGAATTACGGTAATTTTCAAAATTGATCTTCCCTGTCATAATTCCCCCCATAATTTATCAAGTACCGAAATCGGTAAATTCTCTGAAAATAGCGGGCGTTGATGGTGCTGAGGAATCTCCTTTGCGTTCAATTTGAACAAAGATCTATCTAAACCGGCGACCTGATTCGATAAGAAGGCACATCTAACAACTGCCTCATATCCAAATGGACTCTCAAATACAGTGGAAATAACTGATCTAATTGGTTGGGAGCGGATAAAGGCAATCATTTTCCCCCAATGGGGAAAGAGGCAAGGTTTGATAACATAAAATCCCTGCCATCCCCTTTTTTCAAAAAAAGAAAAGTCGTTTTTCCAAACCAAGGATTCGTCTAGAGCGAGCGGTACACTCAATTCTTTTTCGATCGCCAGTAATTCTTCTATTTTTTCTCGGGGGAATGGTTGTTCAATAAATTGAATTCTAGTTTCGTGAGCAAATGCTTCATTCCATTTCAAAAGTTCATCAATACTCAATGATTCATTTGCATCTAATCGAATCATTGATTCTTTTGGAATTGAATTTAAGATTTGCTTCACCTCCTTAATTTCAATTTCGATTACCTCGATTCCAATCTTTTTTTTATAAGTAGTAGAAATATTCCCTACACCTTTAGAAAATGTAATAAGCTCAGCCGAGTAAACGGAAGATTTTGGCTCGACCTTAAAAGATGTATCCCAAATTTCGCTCGCCATACATGATATTGCACTTTGCATTAGAGGATTAATTTGAAAATCTGCCCCCCCTTTCCAAGCTTCCACGAGAGGAAGTAGTTCTTTAATTGAACTGGTAATAAAACCAGGCGTTGGACAGAGTTCCCCAAAAGAAATCCGCCCTTCATTGGATTCTTCTCTTAAGACAATACTTTCCCGGGCTCCCCAATTACCATGTGCAGTGAGCAAAGGACTTGTAAATTTATGCCTGTAAATTTGGTACTGTCGATTAGGTTTCATTAATTATTCTTGAGACGATAGACTCTTTCGATCATAAACAATCTATATATGCAATGTCGGATAAACGAATTATGGACGAAGATTTTTATTTAAAGGCTGACGATTTTTTCACCAAAAGTATTCCTAGCGGTCTCACCTTTGATGACTTGTCTTTGGCAACACACTATTCTGAAGTTATCCCACGAGATGTACGAATTGAAACTAACATCTCGGACTCAATTAAATTGAGCATTCCAATTCTGTCATCCGATATGGATACAGTTACGGAATCTGATATGGCAATTGCGATGGCATTGTGTGGCGGAATTGGGCTAATTCATTATAATATGTCCACTCGCAATCAAGTAAAAGAAGTGGCTCGAGTGAAGTATCATGTGCATGGATTAATTCAAGACCCAATTACTATCACTGCAGATAAGTTAGTGGGAGATGTATTGGAACTTATTGAAGAAAAAAACTTTCAGTTTCGAACATTTCCAATAGTGGACGATCAGGAAAAATTACTTGGTCTTTTACCAGGCAGGGTTGTAAAAAAGCGCTACAAGAACAGTAAAGTTACAGATGGAATGCTTGCCCGTAATGAAGTCTACACGATTCGGGAAAATGAAGTGGGAAAAGACCCGATAACAACGGCTGACAAATTTTTCAGCAAACATATGGGTATTCATAAACTTTTAGTTGTGGATAAAGATGATCGCTTAAGGGGGCTATACACATTGAGTGATATCGAGAGAATAATGGAAGAAAACAGAGATCATTTAAAACCAGCAAGGGATTCAAAATTTCGCCTACTGTGCGGTGCCGCTGTATCCATACCACGCAAAGTTGATGGTCAACTAGACAAAAAATCTCTGGAAGAACATATTTCCGAAATGGTCGATCAGGGACTCGATACGGTTGCTGTGTCAACAGCACATGGACACACCAAAAGCGTTGGAGAAGCAACTCGCTTTATCCGAAATGCATTCCCTGACCTTACTATTATTGCAGGTAATGTAACCTCCGGTGAAGGAGTAGAATTCCTTGCGGATGCAGGAGCAAATGCAATTAAGGTAGGACAAGGTCCAGGTTCCATTTGTACTACTCGAGTCGTAGCAGGAGTAGGAATCCCCCAAATGACTGCTCTATATACCGCACTACAAGGTGCAAAAAAGAAAGGTGTTTCAATTATTGCAGATGGAGGAATTTCAAAATCAGGCGATATCGTAAAAGCATTAACCCTTTCAAATGCAGTAATTTGCGGCGGCCTGCTAGCAGGTTGCCGGGAAGCACCGGGAAGAATAATCGAAATTGAAGGCAAATATTATAAGCAATATCGGGGAATGGGCAGTCTTGAAGCAATGAAAGAAGGTTCTGCCTCCAGATACGGTCATACAAAAGATGATCTCGCGTCAAAAAGTACACCCGAGGGTGTTGAAGCACTTAAAGAAGTAGCAGGTTCCGTTAAGGAAACCGTTGAAAACTTGACCGGCGGAATTCGGGCGGGACTCGGTTATCTTGGGGCAGAATGTTTGGATGAACTGAAAGAAAGAGCGAGATACATCCAAGTAAGCCCTGCAGGACAACGTGAATCTGGGACTCACGATGTGATCGAAGTGAAAAGAAGCGATTTCACACGATCCTAAACCTATTTTAAATTTTTTATGAATTTTTTAAATAAATCATGCCCCAACCTCTTTTCTGTTATTGGAATTAGTATGGGGGATGAAGGAAAAGGTAGAGTTGTACACGAAATTTTAGACCAAATTAAAATTCAGGACCGAAATCACCCAACCAGCGTGATTAAGGTTAATGGAGGAGCAAATGCAGGGCATACCGCAGCCGGCTTAAAATTAAATCTTCTTCCTTCAGGGGTGGGAAATCCAGATGTAGAAAACTTGATGATTGGAAGTGGAGTGGTTGCCGACCCACGTAAATTCTTATGGGAAGCAGACCCCCTTGAATCCCGTGGAATTTCTGTTTTTAAGAGGTTACTTATTGACGAAAAAGTTCAGATGAGTGACTTGACTCATCGATTGCTCGATTTGGCTTGGGAAAATTATAGGGTAAAGCAACTAGGTATGGAAAGCCGCGGTTCGACGGGTCGTGGAATTAGTCCTGCTTACTGTGATGAAACCGGTCAATGGCAAATTTTTTATCAACAATTCTTAGAAGAAAGGACTCATTTTAGATTAGCGCTCAAAGGTAGAATTCAAAGGGCAATGGATACGATACGATCAGTTTGCAAGGTGAGCGAAGAGGATTGGTTGGGATTCTTTTCAATTCTGTCCACTGCAGAAAGTCGTGCCAACAAACAAGCCATTGAAGAAGGCATTTTCAATCAAGATGAATTTGATTTCCAGCGTTTTATGGGAAAAGATCCCTTTACATTAAACTTTGACCTAATCGAAGAAACTTATTGGAACGCGGGTCAAAGACTGGTGAGTTGTATTGGGGATGTAAGGAATAAATTTTTGCAAAATAAAACTGCTTCAAAATCAATTGTCGCAGAGTTTGGTCAGGCCTATTGGTTAGACAAAAGACACGGATTTACTCCGAATGTAACCGCCTCTCATACCACGACTTCAGAATTGTTTGCATCGGGAGGGTTTCCTGTTCAAGCAGTTTCCACGATTGGATGTTGCAAAGCATACGACACCAAGGTGGGGACCCATCATTTTCTGTCCAAGATTGATCATGAAGTACATCCCTTAGGTCAAAAGTTAGCTAAAATGGAATTTGGCACCTCAACGGGAAGGCAAAGAATGGTCGGCTGGTTCGACGCAGTAGAAAAAGGAAATGCACTTCGATATTGTGGGTTTGATGAACTTGTCATTAATAAGTTGGATGCATTATCAATAGACAAAGAAATATTGGCAGAAATTAAGATATGCGTTGCGTACAAAAAAGCTAACGGTGAAGTAACAAAAGATGTTCCTAGGCAAGAAGGCATGCGTAAACAATTAACTCCGGTTTACGAGTCCCTGCCCAGTTGGTCAGAAGATTTAAGCAAGATTCGCTCTTTCAACGAATTTCCAGAGGAAGCAAAGAATTATGTGAGGCGAATGATATCGAGTATAATCGAATCTGCATACCCTCAAGGATTTGAGCATATAGAATTACCGAAAGTTCGATTTCTGGGTGTTGGACCAAATCCAGGTCAAATTATTTCAGACATACCTCCTACTAAGGAATTAATTAAAATTAATTAGGTTAAGTGAATTCCCCCCCCCCTGCATTAAGTAAATTTAAAAAAAGAGTATCATGGGAAGATATTGATAAGTCACATCTTTTGGCCCATTTGGAACTGTGCGTACAAGAAGATCTTTCAAACACAGGGGATTTAACCAGCGATCGATGCCAAATAAGTGGAAATGGTGTAGCAGAACTAGTGACAAGAGAAGAAATGATCATATGTGGTTTAAGTCTGATACCAATTATATTTCAGGTTTTTGAGGTAAATTCACTAGAGGTTGAAAATTTGGTAGATGAGGGAGTACTGACCCCCAACGGTACAACTATTGCAAAATTATCAGGGAAACAGTCCGATATTTTAAAAATAGAAAGAACGGTATTAAACTTTATACAACGCCTTTCAGGTATTGCCACATCCAGTAATTTGTATGCTGCCATACTGTCAGAAGATGATGTTCACCTTTTAGACACAAGGAAAACTACTCCAGGAATCAGATCACTCGAAAAATTTGCATCTGCATGTGGCGGAAGTTACAATCACAGGATGGGTCTATTTGACCGTATATTAATTAAGGATAATCACCTAGCAGCATCAAATATTGTAACCGGTAATCAATTACATAATTTTTTGATTCAAATTAAGAAAAAATCAACCAACGATATTGTACAAGTTGAAATAGATTCAATCGAGTATCTAGAAATCTCAATAAATGCAGGAGTGGATGCAATTTTATTGGACAATTTTAGTCCCGATGATGTTAAAAGAGCAGTTTTATTAAATAAAAACAGGGTGGTGATTGAAGCCAGTGGAGGAATTTCATTACAGTCATTAAAAAAATACGCTCGTGCACAACCTCATTTCGTTTCAACTGGAGCACCAATACATAGAAGTCGTTGGATGGATATTGGCTTAGATTGGAAATAACAAATTTTAAATGTGACAAAATATCCCCCAGGTAAAAGAAAAGCTACCGACGTACCAATTACTACAAGGAATAACTCCAAAGAAAATCCTAGTAGCTTACTCTTGAGGATACTGTTAAAAGGCTCTCCCTATTATGTCTCGGGCAGTATCATTGCTGAAAAACTAAAGATGTCCAGAGTGGGAGTGTGGGCAAGAATAGCGAAACTAAGAAAAGCGGGACTTACAATAGAGGCATCTCAGAATCGTGGTTATCGAATAGCAGCGGAACCAGATATATTTAATCAACATCTCATGGAGGCTTGGTTACATGAAATTAAAATAAAGTGTAAGGTCTTTGTATCACAGAGGATTGATAGTACGAATTCAGAGGCAGAAAGACATTTAACCAATCAAGCAAAAGCACCGTTTGCAGTTGTCTCAAACGAACAACATGCTGGACGTGGCAGATTAGGACGTACTTGGTACAGTCCAAAGACTGGAAACATAAATCTGACGATCGCTTTTCGTCCAAAAATCAGGGTAATTAAACTTAAGATTTTCACCTTATGGCAAGGGATTGCAATTGTAGAACTGCTCCGCAAAAAAACAGGGAATAATAGTATATCAATCAAATGGCCAAATGATATCGTATTAAATGGGAAAAAAATTGCTGGTATGCTAACTGAAGCTTCGATAGATAGCGAACATGTGAGATCAATGGTTTCTGGCATTGGAGTGAATGTAAACTCACTTGCCACAAAGTTTCCAAAAACAATAAATAAGCACTCGACTTCATTGCATGAAGTGACCGGGCATACATTGAGAATACATGAATTAACGGCTGAAATTATTAAGTGTATAATATTCAGTTATAAAGAATGTATTAAAGGTATTTCTGATGAAAAGCTTCATGAAAAATGGACAACAGTTGATGCTCTACATGGCAAAAAAATAAGTATTAAAACTGGAAAAGACAATATTTCAGGTAAGGCAGTAGGTATAGATGAAAATGGTGCCATTAAAGTAAAATCAAGGAATGGAAAAACCGTCCATATAAACAGTGGAGAATTAACCGTAGAAAAATGGTAGAATTAAACGCTAATATTTCTTGCATTGATATTGGAAATACTATTTGTCACCTCGGCAACTTTAAAGATGGGAAGCTCATAAACGAGCACTACATTAAAACAAAAGAGTTCATTACATATCCAATAAATCTAATTAAACACACCTCCCCGGATCAAAATGTTATATCGTACTGCTCAGTTGTTCCACAGGCAACGAAATCCCTAATAAAACACGCGAAAGATTATGATTTTAACTTATACAATTTAAATAATAATTCCGCGGGCAATTTCCCAATAAGCTACCCTAACCCAGAACAAATCGGGCAAGACAGGATAGCGAATTCAATAGCTGTTTTTTATACAAAAGACCTTCCATGTATTGTAATTGATGTTGGTACCGCAACAACCTTTGATATTATTACTAAACCAGGCGGCTATGAGGGAGGAGTTATCACACCTGGCCCTCAAGGATTCTTAGACTTTTTACATCAAAACACCTCCCTTTTACCTAAAGTGGTGATTAGCTCTCGCCTGCCGACCAATTCCATTGGAAGGGAAACGCAAGAGGCAATGCTCATTGGAGTCGCAAAGGGATACCCTTCAATGGTAGAAGGTATCTTGAATTCGATCACCTCAGAGATCGATAAAAATTACCAAAAACGTCCAAACATAGTAATCACAGGAGGTGGCAGAAAAAACATGATGATGAAAAATATTGTTGATTGCCCAGAGTTAACGATCCAAGGTTTAGCGATTGCCTACCAGCTTAACTACATTCTTTAAAATTTCACATGAGTGTAGAAAATAAACCCTTACCAATCATTGAAGTGGTAAACCTCAAAAAAAGGTTTGGACGCATCCAGGCACTTAAGGGAATTAGCTTCTCAATAGGGAAAGGTGAGATTGTAGGTTTCCTTGGTCCGAATGGTGCAGGGAAAAGCACAACGCTAAGAATTTTATCCGGATTAATACCTGCAGATTCTGGCGAGGCCAAAGTATGCGGTGTCGACCTTGCACAAGAAGAGGGCCTGGTAAGAAACCACATAGGCTACCTGCCAGAAAATAATCCATTACCGGAAGATTTACGGGTAATTGAATATCTTCGATTCAGGGCACTTCTTAAAGGATTGGAAGGAAGTCGCCTAAAAGAAAGAATTAAAGTAGTACTTGATATTTGCGACCTAGAAAGAAAAATCTCAGAAAGAAAAATTGGGAATTTATCAAAAGGATACAGACAGAGGGTAGGAATAGCTGATTCGCTATTAGCGGAACCAAGGCTTGTAATTCTTGATGAACCGACCATTGGACTAGACCCTCACCAATCGGCTGTAACTAGGAAAATGATGGAAAGACTTAGAGGAGAGGTATCATTTTTATTATCAAGCCATATTTTGTCAGAAGTGGAAGCGTGCTGTGACCGAATGATAATTTTAAGTCATGGACAAATTGTTGCGGAAGGAACATTACATGATTTACAAAAACGATTTGTTAACAAAACCACATTTCAAATTGTCGCATCTAGCAATAAAATTGATATCCAAAAAAAAATTCGATTATTAGATCAAACATGCGAACTCCTGCAAGATGACCCCGTTGAAGTATCCGGCAAGAGAAGATATAATTTCTCGACTGATAAGGGAGAACATATTGCCGAAAAGATTGTTCGCACATTACTCGAAGAAAATGACATCCGAATTTCAGAATTTCAAATTAGAAGACCTGATCTTGAAACAATTTTTTTAAGAGCTACAAAAAAGAACTGGGAAGAACACGATTTTTTAAATCGTACTAAAATTTGAATGAAATCTTATTATATAATTTTAAGGTATGAACTTTTTTCATTATTTATTTCGCCATCCACTTATGTTGCTGCATTCTATTTCCTCTCTCTTTTAGCACTTGGGTTTCGATTTTTTATTGAGACTTTCTCGAACACGGACTGGTTACTTCCACCACTATCCTCATTAATTGTAGGACTATTATTTGGGGCACCTGCACTAATACCATTCATAACAATGAGATGCTTTGCTGAAGAAAGGCGGTTGGGGACACTTGAGACCTTATTTTCTGCGCCGGTTAGTAACTGGATACTTGTAATCGGAAAATGGTCAGGATGTTTTGTCTTCTTTATAATTATATCTGCCCTCGCACTTTGCTTTCCGTTACTTCTACTTTTAATGTTTCCGGAACAAGGCGGGAATTTAGGATTCAACGAAATTGAGAATTGGACAGGTAGTACATTATATTTATTAATTTTCGGTGGTACATTTACTGCGATTGGAGTATTTTCAAGTTCAATAACAAAAAACCAAATGGTTGCCGGAATGCTTACCTTCACTTTACTTACAGCATATCTTTCTATCATGGTATTTTCCTTTGGTAATCAAACTTCTGATGCATACTTCACAAACTACCAAAAACTAACAGACGGACTTTTCGGCACCTATATCAATGGATTAGATAAATTCGGACAATTTTCGGTAGGTTTAATTGACCTATCTACAATATTGAACCAGGCAGCATTGACAATTTTCTTCCTTATATTATCAACTATTCAAATTGAAAGACTTAATAATTGACTGATTTTAAACATGCAAAGCGAAATAGGAAGTGGGACACATCATTTACTATACTTTTATTAGTCCTATTATTATTATGTACTAATTTCTTAATTTCAAAGATTAATTACAGCATCGATTTAACAACAGAACAAAAATATTCATTATCTTTAGAAACAGTAAGTAGACTTAACAGGATTACTGAACCAATTGACATAATAATAACAATACCGGAGAGCAATAATCTTCCAAAGGTCATACAAAAGCTACTTTTTGATCTAAATTTAATTTTAGAATCTTATCAAAAAGCAAGATCAAACAAAATTAGAATTCATCGTATTAATATTGATTCAGCATTAACATCATCGAATCTAATTAATAAATTCAATCTCGTTGAAAGAAACGAAATTTGTGCTTATTCAGAAACAGGTAAGAAAAAGCTTATCTTCAAATACAAGGAACCTGAAGGAATTAACATACTAGACAGAGAGAACATCTTTAGATCTAAAGATTCTCTCGCCCGGGAAAAAATATGGGAATCAGGGTTCTATGATACATGGACAGAAGGTGCAAATGGTATAATGGAACCAAGCGAGTTTTTAGGAGAAGAGGTAATCCTGAGATCCATATTAGAGATAACGGCAACAAGCAAGCAACAGCATGTAGCCTATTTTTCGAGGGGACATGGAGAAGGAAGTCCATCAGATATTAACCCGATAAAAGGATTCTCTGAATTAAGGTCTATTCTGGAAAACCAAAATATTAAAGTATCAACAATAGACATTTCAACCATTAGCCAAATGCCCAGTAATGCAAAATTATTATTCATAACTGACCCGAGAGGTACCTTTCAAGACAAGGAAATCTCCGTCATTAGTGACTATATTAATCGTGAAAATGGAAACTTACTAATTGCCTTTGATCCATCTGAAGAAATTTCGACGATGGGCAAACCTGCGTTTGGATTTCGAACACTACTGAAACAATGGGGTATAAGATGCCATGATATGCTCATTCATGATCCCATAAAAAATAATTTCGATGTTTTTACCGGAGATTATTCACTCAAAACATATTCGAGAGAAAAATCGCACAGAGTAGTTAATAAACTCAGAGATGGTGCGTACTCGGTTCAATCATCAAGACTTAGACCTGTTGAGAAAATAACTTCTGAAATTAAAGATTTGATCACTTCTGAAATATTGTTTTCGAGAAGAAGTTCATGGGCTCTTTCCTCTTGGATTAACAGAACCATTCCGCCTATATTAAACGACTTGCTAGACTTGAAAGGACCGGTGCCAGTAATCGCTTTGTCCGAAATTGATAAAGGCCAGAAAAATGATTTAAATTCGAGAAAAGGTAAAGTTGCTGTAATGGGTTCATCCTCAATCCTAACAAATAAAAGATTGAAGGAAAATACTGGTAATAGATTCTTAACGAAGAATATTATTAATTGGATGATAGAAGAAAGAGCGATGCTAGATATCGAACCTAAATCAATAAGTACCTACAACATAAACTTAAACGAAAGAGAATATGTAAACTTGCTTTACGCACTTTCGGTTATTCCGATCTCAACAGCATTAATAGGACTTTTTGTAGGTTGGTTACGCAAAGAACTATAATTATGAATATAAAGATAGTATTGATAGGCTTAAACGCTGTGCTTATGGCATGGATATACTTTAATCTAAATGATCAAGATCAATCGGGTATGATTGATAAATTAACCAATATCAGCAATTTAGATGAACTTGAGCAAATAGAGATAGTAAAACAGAATCAAAACTTCTTACTAATGAAAGAAGGGTTTGCTTGGAAAATAAAAAAACCAATCGAATGGGAAGTTGATGAATTTTCAATCACCAACTTTATTACAATTTTTTCACACCTCGACTTTAATAAACTATTTGATTACAAAGAAATTACTGATCGTGGAGAAATAGTAAGTGACTACGGAATAAATTCAGAATCGATTATACTCCAATTAGTAAAATCGAATCATACAATTAAAATTAGGATTGGGAATTCAACCAGAGATAAAAAATTTGTTTTTTGCGAAGTACAAATTGATGAAAACCCCGATATAGAGATATGGAGGATTTCAAACGAACTGCTTGATATTACAGAAATACCCCTCCAGGATTGGGCTGTTAATAACTTAATACGAACGAATCTGCACCAAGTACAAAGTATTTCTGCTTCGATTAAATTGAATAATTCCAATTTAAATACTACAAAACTTGTCAAAAATGATATTGGAGGATGGGAGTTTGAATTACCATTTAAAACAAAAGCCAACAACGAAAACGTGCGATTACTTTTAAATAGATTGTTAACCATTAAAGTGATCGACTTTAATGTTAATGAGGAAAAAAATGAATCATCACTGACTGCATTTGATGATTGGAAATTCAAACTTATATTAACCTCGAATAATTTAAATCATGAATTTCAATTCAGTGAAGAAATTAAATCCGATGAATCATCTTACCACTATTGCAAGACAAGTTACACTGATCATATAATAAAACTAGACAAATCTTTCAAGTCTTACTTATCAGACTGGAGTACAAAATTGCGCGAGCGTAAAATATTTAGATTAAAAAATGAAAGCATACAAAAAATAGTTGTTTCTAATTCTGATATTGGCATTACACTTGAACGACCATTCGATAATATTTGGGAAATCACATCGAATGAAGACATCGGATTTGAAGCAGATCCCTTTAAGGTAGATCAGTTTTTATTATACTTAAACAGAATGGAAATAAAAGAATTCATCTCATTTAAGGCAGAGCAAAGTGATATTGAATTTAATCTAGAAAATAAATCAGTCTACAAAATCCAAATTACAAATAAAAATACTGAAGTTAAAACAATTTTGATTCAAAACAATCAACTTGATGCCACGCTTTCTAAAATTCTGATGGTTGAGGAATCGCTCTTGTGCTTAGTAAAGGAAGACTGGACTAAAATTTTGAACATTAAAACGTACGAGTTCAAAAAAAGGAGAATATTAAATGAAAATAATTCTATTAAAAATATTCAAATAAGCAGTTTCGATTCTAATAAATCTATTTATAACCTTGAAAACAATGTCACTATCGATTTCACGAGTGATTTTAAAAATTTCGAAGTTGAATCTTTTGTAAATGATAAGAGTCAATTAGATGGAACTTGGTTAAAGGGAGATTGGGTTCCGTGGACCTACCTTATCAATATTGAATATTCTGATAAAACGAACTCCAAACTTTTTCTCAGTGAAAAACTTTCTGAAAAGCAGTGGTTAGGTAGTTTAAGCAACGACAATCACACATTTAATTTGCCAACATATTTGATACAAAAACTTTCTAAAGTGACAAAATCAAGTTATTAAACTGTGGATCCTAAAAAGGCATACAAGACTTTTTATAAATATCGAAAAAAATTAAATTTTTTCCTGCTGATAATATTTTTTTTACAAGTACTCATTTTGTTTGTCTCAATTAAAGGTATTATAATACCAAACTCCTTCCTGAATACTTTCATTACTCTACCTAAAGATAATGCACTAAGTTTCAAAGGGGTTTATTTTAAACTTCCAAAAATAATAAATGCCAAAGAGATAGAACTAATTTCAAAAAAAAATCACATAGTTCAACTTGAAAATCCGACAATTATTTTAAAGGATTATATTCCGAGTTCATTCGAGTCATTTTTAAAATTTAAAGCTGAGATAATTAAATGTACTTTTCTAAAGTCAAAGAAGTTTATTAGTTTAAAAAATGTAACTGCGAATGTGGAAAGAAATTACTTACATATGTCTTTTGAAGTAAATTCCGAAAAGATAGTTGTAAAGGTGAAAGGTAAGATTAACTTAACCAAAACCTTAAATAACACTAAAAAGCAAGAGGGTAGTCTAGATTCTATTTTTACTAATATTGAAAAATATAATAATCTAATACAAAAAAATTTACTCGAAATTAACACGACCGATTGTATCGAATTAGTATGTGTGTTCGACATTGACGAAAATATCAAATTCAATGTCGTCCAAAAAGCTTCTAATGACACAAACCCTGTTATCTCAGGACTTAAGACTATCGGTACATTCGACTTAACCAAAGGAAGAATGAAACGAATATCAACTCAAATAGAGAAACTTCGACTACCCTTTTCCAATTCTACCGTTGAATTTAATAAATCTAATATTTTCCTATCTGACACGAAAGGTAATCAAAAAAATTCCGCAATCAATTACTTTGTGAACTGCAACAGTAATTCTATTAATTTTGACGGAGTGATAAAGGGGTCAACTTCTAATTTATTTCTTAATTTTAATTCTTATGATAAATTTATAAATACCATACTGATTCTTGATAATAATACTTCAAATTGCAGTAATTTCATAAAATGGAACCCCACAGACTCAGTATTTTCTATTGATGGGGAAAATAAATTCATACCTAATTTGCTAGATTTTAAAATTATCAAAAACAAAAAAACTTTTAACTTTATTACAGGGGATTTAATCGAAATAGGTATAAATAGTTTCTCCATTATTAATGAACCTAACCCCCAAAATTACATTACAATTCTTGGGAACAATGTTTCTGTCCTTGATGCACCAGATGGCAACTATTCAGGTTCCGGAACATTGAATGACAACCTAAGCCTTACTTTTACCAATGCATACGGTAAAATGGGAAACAGTCAGGTTCAAGGCACATACTCTCAAGAATGGAGTCCATTGAATTATGAATTTGTATTAAATGGTCAGTGCAATCCAACCGATATCAATAATTGGATGGGAGAATGGTGGACTGAAATCTGGACTGACTTTGCATTTAATCTAGATGATGTTCCTCTTGGAGATTTTATTATTTCAGGTTCATGGGGGGGGGACTCTAACCATAGCACTGATGGCAAGATAAATGCGTCCCATTATAAATACAAGCAATTGGACGTCATAAATTCAAATATTCATGTTAATGTAGATGCTAAAAAAACTACTTTATTTCTCAACCATTTAGAACATTCAAGGGGTGTTATTGGTGGTCATGTTACAATACCACGTTTAGCAGCACGCCAATCAGAACTATTAAATTTCAAAATGATTGGTGACTTTCCAATAAATGATGGAAGGAATATTCTAGGAGATTTCGTGGAGGGATTCTTAGATGACTTTAATTTAACAACAATTAGGGTAGACACACATGGCGACATAGATATCCGGTCAAACAAGTATAATTTTCCAGAAACAAGCGATAATAATTTTCATATAATTACAGACACAGATAAAAATGGTTCATGGAACGGCATTAATTTTACTAGTTTTAAGGGTACAATAATAAAAGAAACAAATTCCCTACTTTTTGATTTCCCTACAATTCAAACTTGTAATGGAAATATTTCACTCCTTATCGATTCTAATTTAACCAATAAGAATTCTAATATTAATCTTAAAACAAGTAATCTTAAAGTAGATGAACTTTATGATTCTATTATATCCTATCAATTAAAAACTGACAAAATTATATTATCTGACAAAGACTCAACTTCGATATCAGAAAATGGTATTGTTGATTTTAGTATTAATGCAACCTGTACAGATTTTGATTTCACGAGTTTAAACGGCACTGGTAAAATTAAAATTAAGGACAAGGAATTAAGCAAAATTCGATTACTTGGATTGCTTTCAAATGGTTTAGATGAATTGCCTTTGCCTTTTCCTTCGGGCACATTGAAGTTTAATACATTAGAAGGTTTATTTGAACTAGAAAATGGACTAATTACATTTGATAGTCTTGTACTTTCTGGTTTATTATCAAAGGTTGTAAGTAATGGAAACATTAACTTAGAAAATGGTGAATTAAATATTAAATCTAAAATACAACTTATTGGAAATGTTCCAATCATCAGCAAGATTGCACAAATTGCAGATCCCTTGGCTGTTTTCGCTGAGATAAAGATTACAGGACCGTG
Organism: Candidatus Seribacter sulfatis; assembly: GCF_964187635.1. NCBI lineage: Bacteria > Pseudomonadati > Verrucomicrobiota > Opitutia > Opitutales > Candidatus Seribacteraceae > Candidatus Seribacter > Candidatus Seribacter sulfatis. The sequence continues at coordinate 32,626 of NZ_CAXLMO010000013.1, forward strand.
GAATGATCCCAAATGGGAGTTTTTGCTTTCTCCGACTAAGTAAAAGCAAGGAATAAACTAATTCATTGAAATCTGTCGTTGCATGATTTTCAAAATAGATTTTTATAAATCTATCATTCAATTTTATAAATAGGAGGAACTCATTTTGGACTTAAGCGAATTAAAAGGAATTATATCTCTAATGCAAAAATCTGATCTTACAGATTTAGAAATAGAAACCCAGGACTTGAAGCTACGATTAGCTCGTCCCGGTGACTCAAAAGGTCCGGTTTCATATCAAACTGATGCTATCCCTGTACAAATTCGTAAAGAACCCACAACAGCAGCCTCTTCTCCAACAAATGAAACGGAACTGGATGAGGATACATATATTTTCAAATCTCCTATGGTAGGGACATTTTACAGGAAACCATCCCCAGATGATCCCACATTTGTATCTTCTGGAGATAAAATAAACAAAGGGGATGTTCTTTGCATTATCGAAGCCATGAAAGTAATGAACGAAGTGCAAGCAGATCAAGGTGGAGAAATTATTGAAATTCTTGTTGAGGACAGTGTTAGCGTTGAATACGGGCAACCACTTTTTAAAATCCGCAAAAAGTAATTTGCTATGATTAAAAAGATTCTCATTGCAAATCGCGGGGAAATTGCACTTCGCATTGTTAGAGCGTGTAGAGAACTTGGTATTCATACACTTGCAGTTTATTCAGAAGCAGATGAACAATCTCTTCATGTACAACTGGCGGATGAAGCAATTTGTATTGGTCCGGCTAGCGGGTCTGAAAGTTACCTTCGTGCAGATAGAATTTTAAGTGCGGCTGAAATTGGTGATATTGATGCGATCCACCCGGGATACGGTTTTTTATCTGAAAACGCTGAGTTTGCAGAGCAGTGCGAATCATGTAACATCGAATTTATTGGCCCTCGATCTGAAACCATCAAAAAAATGGGCGATAAGGCAATGGCTAGAGAAACCGTAGCGAAAGCGGGAGTTCCTATAATACCCGGTAGTGATGGTCCTCTTGCAAATGAAATTGTGGCGACAAAAGTAGCTCAAAAAATTGGGTTCCCTGTGATTATCAAAGCAGTTTCTGGAGGTGGAGGAAGAGGAATGCGTATTGCACACAATGCCGTATCCTTTGCAAAAGAGTTTCTATCAGCAAGAATGGAAGCGGAGAAAGCATTTGGAGATGGTTCGCTTTATGTCGAAAAATATTTGGAGAGTCCGCGCCATATCGAATTTCAAATTCTTGCAGACAAACACGGAAATATGGTACACTTAGGTGAGAGAGATTGCTCTGTCCAGAGGAGACACCAAAAAGTGATCGAAGAAGCTCCCTCCCCTTTCCTAGATAAAAGCTTGAGAACTAGAATGGGTAAAGCAGCTTTAAAAGCAGCACAAGCAGCAAATTATGTGAACGCTGGTACTATCGAATTTTTAGTCGATGCAAAGGGCAACTTCTATTTCATAGAAATGAATACCCGTATCCAAGTCGAACATGCAGTAACCGAAGAGGCTACTGGTATTGATTTAATTAAAGAACAAATCCAAATTTCCTCTGGGAAAAGACTTTCATTCTCTCAAAAAGATATATCCCTAGACAAACATGCGATTGAGTGCAGAATTTGTGCGGAGAATCCTTCGAAAGGGTTTATACCATCGCCGGGGACCATCGACCTTTATTACGCTCCAGGCGGACATGGCGTTCGTGTAGACTCTCATGTGTATGGCGGTTACATGGTCTCTCCTCATTATGACAGCATGATATGCAAACTAATATCATACGGAAGAACCCGCAAAATTGCGCTAGACAGAATGTACCGAGCACTAAGCGAATACATTATTCGAGGGATCGATACCAATATCGATTTTCTCAAAGCTGTAATTCTTGACCCAGCATTCCGACAAGGGGAAGCGACCACATCTTACATCGAAGAGTTTCTTGCGAGAGCTCCAAAAGATTTACTTGATAAACCAGTCAAAGAATCCAGAAAATGACAAAAAAAACTAAAGACGAATCGATGGAGAACTCCATCCCTACCCTCTCAGAAGAATCGAGCGAACTTGGTACGATTAGAATCAACCATAGCGTAATTGCAGGAATTGTACGATTGGCTACCCAATCTGTTGAAGGCGTAGTTAATGTTGGCACTGCAGGAGTGGTTGAAGGGCTTACTGATTTCTTCTCCAAGAAAGAATCTGAGCGCGGTGTGAAAGTTACAGAAACTTCTGATGGTGGATACGAAATTGAAGTGAGAGTAGTTCTCGAGTTTGGAGTAGACCTTGCCAAAACCGGGGTTTCTATTCAGGAAACAATTCGAGACCAAATTCTTTCAATGACTGGTAACCATGCACGATCAATCGATGTAATTATTGACGATATTAAAATGGACTCACCCGAAAAAGATGAAACTGATGACCAATGGGCAAGTGACTCAACAAGTTAATTGAATCTTATTAATGTTTAATTTTGATTGGCATACTTTTCTTCATTGGGAGTTTTCGGATGCCATTGGAAATTCGGCATATTGGTACGCACTTGCAGTTCTAGCAGTCCTTTGCTCTTTACTATTTTTGATTAGAAAACTGCGCAAAGAATTGATCCCTGTTTTTTCAGATGAAGAAGGAAATGTACAAATTACACCTCATGCACTGCATGAGTTAGTCAAAAAATCATGCGAAGATATCCCGGGTATTTTCTCACCTTCGACTTCTATAAAAAGAAAAGGGAAAAACTTCCGATTAGACATTAGGATTCGCATAAAACAGGATTGCAACATCAAGAATACCCGAAAAGTTCTTCGTGATAGGATTGAAGCGGTCATGATAGAAAACCTAAGTTTTACAAACTTTGAAGGACTTGATATTATAATCAAAGGCTTTCAGGGAGCAGATTGAATTCAGCTATTTACGTCGTAATACAGGAGGAGCGAAAAATAAGTCAACACTAGTGGATCGAACCTCTGCCTTCCATCCCAACTTATTAATATGCTCCAAACCCTTGGATGATATCCAAGCACTCCCTATGGGTTTTTTGATCGAAGGAGAGTATCCACCGGACAACACTTCTCCATATTCTTTACCATCTAACAGAATCTTGGATCCGTCTCTTGGAATACGCCTATCCTCGACTTCATAAAACCTGACTCGACCGGAAGCACCACTCTTTGATTCAGTGAGTAATTTTTGACGACCTACAAAGTCTTTTTTCTCCCACTTGATCGCCCAACTCAAACCAGCTTGTACTGGAGTTATAGAGGAAGATAATTCATGTCCGTACAAAGGAAATCCTGCCTCGAGTCTTAGACTGTCACGGGCTGCAAGACCTGCCCATCGACAATCTGCCTTGCCCTCGTATTGACTCAGTGCAATTGCCCAATTCTCCAGATCTTTTAATGGACAATAAATTTCAAATCCATCTTCTCCACTGTAACCAGTTCTAGAAATCAATGCATGCCCAATTGAAAATTCTTGTTCTATAAAACACATTTTGGAAATGCAGGAAAGGTCTTGATTAATGACAGATGCTAAAATCTTTTCACTAATAGGTCCTTGCAAGGCTAATTGCCCAAATAAATTGGATTCGTTTATAATCTCACAATCAAAAGTACTGCTGTATTGAATAAAATGATTATAATCCTTTTCAATATTCGAGGCATTTACACATAATAAATAATCTACTTCACTTCTTTTGTAGACAATCAAATCATCTACTGTTCCACCATCTTCGTAACAAAAGGGAGAATAAATAGCACGACCTGAATTTACATTTTTTACAGTATTTGTTAAAACAAACTCTAGAAATTCACCGGCATCTCTACCCTGAACTCTAATTTCTCCCATATGACTTACATCGAAAAGCGAGGATTGAGACCTTGTGTGTAAATGTTCATCAACTGCACTTCCATAAGAAACTGGCATCTCCCATCCTGCAAATTCAGTTAGCTTAGCTGAATTAAGGATGTGCAAATCTCGTAAATGTAATTTTTGGATGATAGTCATGAAATATTAAAATCGCTTCTTTAGCGATTTCAGGATGCGAACTTTAAACATTGCGAATGTTTGCATATTTTTGCTAAAGATCAAATTAAAGCGTATATACTATTAAATTTCTAGCCTTATTTTTTCAGGAGTGATTAACGAATTAATCATTGCGATTATTCTCACCATTGGGATTTCTGCTCTTTGCTCAACGCTCGAAGCACTTATTTTAAGTGTAACCTCAGCCGAAATTGAGAACCTTAAATTAAAATCCCCAAATAAAGGGAAACTTGTCGAGAAATTTCATAAAGAAATCGAAGAAACCAGTTCGGCGATACTAAGCTTAAACACGATTGCCAATACACTTGGTGCAACACTGGTCGGTGGTTTGGCAGAAAATGCGTTGGGAGGAAGTTCTAACAGCCTTCTGATATTTGCTTGCGGGCTCACCGTTGGAATACTCTTTTTTGCCGAAATACTTCCCAAGAATCTTGCTTTTTCTTATCGCTCTGAAGTGTTAGGACATTTTGTATACCCACTTTATTTCGTCCGTGTAATCATGATTCCTTTTTCCAAAATTTGTAAGGTTACTGTGCAAGCTGTGGTACCCCATAAAGAAAAAGAAGAAGATAGCGACGAAGAAGAGATTATTCTTTTAGCAAAAAAAGGAGCCAAAACGGGCACCCTGACAAATGAAGAAAGTGCTCTCGTAACAAATGCATTGAGATTAGACAAATTAGAAGTTCGAACAATAATGACACCAAGAACAGTGGTAACTTCTTTAGAGGAAAACCTAACCGTAAAGGAAGTCTTTAAACTTCACCCAAATGTTCCGTTTGCACGCATTCCAATCTACAAAGATAACATAGATACCATTACTGGAATAGTTCGAAGAAGAGACCTTCACAACGCAATCGTAGAAAAAAAAGAGCTGTCTAAGTTAGCGACTTTGGCAAAAGAAGCTACTTTTGTACCTGAAAATGCTACTGCAGACAAAGCCTTAAGGCTTTTACTTGCTGAACATTGTCAATTAAGCATGGTGGTGGATGAATTTGGCTCAATAGTGGGAGTTCTAGCCATGGAAGACATAATCGAAAGTATTTTAGGTCAGGAGATTTTCGAACATGACGACCTCGCAGTAGACATGAGAGAACTTGCAAAAAGAAAACATGAAGTTCGTATATCGGAAGAGAACATTTCTAAATCAAATTAACCACAAAGGAGTGTGAAATTTAACCTTACAGAATATTGGACCCATAACTTAAGCCCTTTTCTCGTACAATTCCCGGCTCCTTATGATGATTGGGGCCCAGGTGGAATTAGATGGTATGGCATCGCCTATTTATGTGGCTTTATTGCTGCAGGAATGATTTTAAGATTGGCCTGGAAACGTGGACGTAGTCCCTATGACCCAGAGCAAATCATGAACCTGATGACTTTTCAAATCCTCGGCGTTCTAATTGGTGGTCGAGTTGGTTATGCGATTCTATATCAGGGATCAAAACTAATAGAAGACCCTCTTATAATACTCAGAGTTTGGGAAGGCGGAATGGCTAGTCATGGAGGATTCGTTGGGGTATGTATTGCTACACTGTGGTACGCTAGGCACTCAAAACAATCTCCTTTTCCCATTGGTGATTTAATTGTAAGTATCGTGCCTCCGGGTATTTTTTTTGGAAGAATAGCTAATTTCATTAACGGAGAACTATGGGGTAAAACCACAGAGATTTCCTTTGGCGTTCTATTTCCAAAAGCACCTGACTTTATAATTGGAGTAGCAAGGCATCCGTCTCAAATATATGCGGCACTATTGGAGGGTCTGATTCCATTTATTTATGTTCAATGGCGATTTTGGAAAACTGATATAACCAAAAAGTGCCCAGGCCATTTAACGGGGGAATTTCTATTTCTTTATTCGGTAGGAAGAATTACCAATGAATTGTTTAGAGAACCAGACGCCTCATTGATTTTAGGAATGTCTAGGGGCCAATTTTATTCCATTTTTCTAGCAATAGGTGGAATTTTTCTTATCTACCTAGCCAAGAGAAAAACTTCACAATATCAAAATTAATTGCTGACTCTCTTTGATTGTTGCAATAAATTAATCAAAAGTAGTAAAGTATTATCCATACATGATAGGTAATTTATTCGGCTTTTTATCCAATGACATTGGAATTGATCTTGGCACAGCTAACACATTGGTGTTCGTAAAGGATAGAGGTATCGTACTTAGAGAACCAAGTGTGGTTGCAAGATATAAAACTAGTAAAAAGGTTTGTGCTGTTGGATCAGATGCAAAAAAAATGCTAGGGCGTACTCCCGGAACAATTGAGGCACTCCGCCCAATGAAAGATGGAGTAATTGCAGACTTCGAAATTTCAGAAGCAATGCTTCGATATTTCATTGAAAAGGTAGATAAAAGAAAGTTAGTGCCCCCCCGTGTTGTCATTGCGGTTCCTTCGGGCATCACAGCGGTTGAGAAACGAGCAGTTAAAGACTCCGCAATAAGAGCTGGCGCTAGAGAAGTACTATTACTTGGTGAACCAATGGCAGCTTCAATTGGTGCGGGATTACCGATACACGAAGAATATGCCAATATGATTGTTGATATTGGCGGAGGAACTACAGAGGTAGCGATTATTTCAATTTCAGGTGTCTCTTTTCAAAGAAGTATAAGAGTGGGGGGAGACGAACTTGATGAAGCAATTATTGCTTACATGAAAAAGGCATATGGACTTTTAATTGGGGAAAGAACTGCAGAAGAAATAAAATTTAATGTAGGCTCCGCAGCTCCCATTGTGAATGGAGAAATTAGCATGGATGTAAGAGGTCGAGATGCGACAGCTGGTCTACCAGTTACAAAACATATAACATCCCAAGAAATTCGAGAAGAAGCATTAAAAGAAGTAGTTACTCAGATCGTAGACTTGGTCAAAAATGCACTAGATAGATGCCAACCTGAGCACTCCGCTGACCTTATTGACCGTGGAATAGTTCTAGCAGGCGGAGGAGCATTAATTCGTGGACTTGATCAAGTGATAAGTGATGCGACTGGATTAACCGTAATACAAGCAGAAGACCCGCTTTGCTGTGTTGCCAATGGGACTGGTAAATTCCTCGATCTCTTAGGGACATTGACACGCGACCAAGTGGACAGATTAGTAACACAGTAAATTACAAACTTGTCCAAGAAGTCAGAAAGGCGAAAGTCCCATCCATTTATATATTTAGGTTTTTTTGTAATTTGTTGGTGGCTTCTTCCAGCAAGCGTTAAGATTTTCACTCAAACGGCGTTTAGAGAGTTCCAAGCACCCATATGGGACCTGGCTTCAAGACTCGATGATTTAACAAATTATTGGGGACATTTGTCTGATTCCAAAAAAACTTTAATTAGCAAAGGAAAAGATTTATCAAGGCTTGAAGCCGATATAAAGTTTAAACAATTTCGAGAAGGTGAGTTAATGTCAGAAATAAAGAGGCTACAATCACTCGAAAAAACAATATCTCAGTTAAACAAAACAATAAAATTAGATCCAAGCAAAAGATTTAGATCTGTGAACGCCCGAGTAACAATTAGAAAAATGAACGGGTGGTGGCAACAAATGACAATTCGCAAAGGGCTCAATGAAAGTATCAGTTTAGGAGATGGAGTACTTTTCGATGAAGGAGCATTGGGAAGAATCATTCATGTAGATTCAAGATCGTCGGAAATAGAATTGATCACAAATCCGAATTTTAGAATTGTTGCTCATTTTGAAAAGGATAACAGACCCGTTACCTACCAGGGTAATGGTATCAATGTGGGTGGTCAGGCACACGGTTTAGTAATGGACGTGCCCCATGATATAAAAACCTCGAAAAAAAAACCCCTAAAACTAGTCACATCATCACTGGGGGGGAATTTCCCCAAAGGCATTCCAATCGGGGTAGTATATGAACTAGAAGGAGATAATAATGGATTATTTAAAATGGGAAAAGTAATTATCAATAAAAAGATAACTGAGGTTCTTGAAGTGGCCGTCCTTAGCGAACTAGAAAATTAATATCAATGAAAAATAGGAACATCCCATTTTTTATTTTGTTACTAATAAACATTTTTGTATTAAGTCTAATTTCTCTAGTAAATTCAGAACTTTCTCGATGGGGAATATCTATATTTTTACCCGGACTATTTTTTTTATCTTCCAGCATTTTACTTAATTGGTGGCAGGGCATATTAGGATGTACGATTATAGGATTATTCTTAGATTCTGTTTATCATACACCATTTGGCTTTCTCGGTTTCACGCTTCCACTATTATGCCTAGCAGGAAAAAGATGGTTGAAAAACACGAGTAATAACAGACCATGGAGATCTGTTCTATTTCAAGTAATAACGAATATGGGGACAGCATTTTTTTTATTAGCAGTATTATTTATACAGGATTTATCCTTTAATAAATTCAACTTTACTCGATTAATAACTGATCTAATATTGTCCTCTATCCTACTAATCCCTCTCTGCTTTTGGTTGTTAGAATTTACAATTATAGTAATTGAAAAAGTTTCAGGAAAAAATGTAATTAAAGAAGACGAACTGTGAACCTTGCAGAAAAACATCACTCCGAAAATAGAAGATATCATGTGTTTAGAATTTTTTATTCTATGTTATTCTTAACTTTATTTATCTTTTTAACAAAACTTCAATTCATTGAGTCTGAAGATTTCGAGGATAAAGAAAGAAAGCAGGGACAAAGAAGGATACTACATCCTGGTGCAAGAGGTGATGTATTTGACCGTGATGGCAGGTTACTAATTGGAAATAAGGCACAATTTTCTGCTGTCATACATTTAGATAGATTAAAAAATGAAATTTGGGAAAAAAAAGTTTTTCTGAAAAAAACAGCTTTTAAAATAAGAAATGAACTACTCAATATTGAAGAATTAGATATTAATAAATTACTTCATCTTTGCTTTCAAGAAAACCATGTCAAAAAAAGATTTATACTTTTATCAGGTGAAAAAAACAATGGGAACTTATCTAACAGTAGAATATATTGGCAGAATAAAAGACTTACGGTCAAAGAAGAAAAAAACGGAAAATGGTCATGTGAGGTTGAATATTGTAACAAGGAACTCGATAAAACATTTAGAACAGAAAATGTAGGTGATAAAATTAATATTAATGTGGCTGGGCTCTTTTCAACCTGCTTTTATTCTCATTTTGGTAAAAAATACCTCCCTTATCCTGCAACACAAATTAAGACTCCGAAATCTAATTATAATTTATTCAACACAATATTTCAAAGTAAGAATCCAAATCTCGACCTTCTACCCGAATTCAGAACGAGCAGCATTGCTTTAAGTTGGGAAGCTCGCTACTCAGTAGTAACTAGCTATCTTGATAAAATTAATCTTCTTTATACAAGAAATGAAGAACTTCCATTAACTAAATTTAAGAATCATTGGAATCGGAGACTGGTACTGCCAATGACACTTGTTCCTAATTTAAGCTCATCTGAATATGCCTCTATTATAGAAGATTTCTCTCCAAGTTCAGCAGTACAAGTCCAAGTTGAGTCGGTCAGACATTATCCTCAGGGCTCACTTGCTTCGCATGTATTGGGGTATGTGGGAAGTGGTTACGAAGCAAATTCGGAAGGACTTTCCGGCGAGGGCTTGGCCACTTTTCAAATGAAAGGAAAAAAAGGAAAGTCAGGAATTGAAAAATCATACGATAATCATCTTAGAGGTAAGGATGGAGGAGATATTTGGAGAATCAACCCAATGGGGCTAAGGTTTGACCAAATTGAACATAAAGCATCTGAAAAAGGTAAATCTATTCAATTAACAATTGATCTAGATATTCAAAAAATTACTGAATCATCACTCGAAAACATGTCTCAAAGAGTTAGTGCACATAGAATTCTACCTGATAAGTTTTGGAAAAAAACAATTGAAAAAAGAACATTAAAAGAATTACTTAACAAGAATGAAAATGAAATTAGCCCTGAATTACTACTCACCGCATTTAAAGATGCCCCATTTCCTCTAGGCGGTAAGGAAGCATCTACAGTAGCTGGTTTCAAGGGCACTGAAAAAGATGCCGATCATTTATTACGAATATTATACTCAAAAGGAGTTCTGGATAGATCTAAAGAAGTACCCGAAAAATATATCATTTCCCCCCCTCCTCCCCCTCCTGGTGCAGCAGTGTTACTGGATGTCAAAACAGGAGAAATTTTAGCCTTAGCGAGCAAACCAAATTATAACTTACAGGATCTATCTCCAAGCATCTCACAAACTACCTACGATCAAATTGAGCGCAAGGAAGCGTGGTTACCTAGGGCTTGGCACCCAGGGTATAGCCCGGCATCCCCATTCAAACTAGTAACTGCAGTGGCAGCACTGCGAGCAAACGTAGTCGAACCTGAAGAGAAATTAATCTGCGAAGGTATTTACAAGGGAATGGAGTGTCATTGTTATCCTGGTCGACATGGAGAAATGAATTTACGGAGTGCTGAAGCTCAAAGTTGTAATGTTTACTTCTTTCAACTGGCCGAGCGACTCGGTGAAAAACTTCTTATCTCAGAAGCTAGATCTTTTGGCATGAATCAATCGCCCAATATCAAACTCCCACGATTGCGAAATTCGCCCAATGTCCCTGATCCAGAGTGGAAAAGGAAACGAGTTGGGGAAAAGTGGGCACTAGAAGATACTTTTAATGTTGCCATTGGACAAGGTGGATTAAGGCAAAGCCCTTTGCAAATGGCATGTTTTGCAGCGGCACTTGCAAATCAAAATAAAAATTTCCAACCAAAGCTTGTAAAATCTCCCCGAGAAAAATCAGATGATCCTCCTGCTGAACCGATTGGGTTATCCCCAAAAAACATGTTAGCCATTATCGGAGGCATGCATGATGCTACAGTTAAAGGAACGGCAAAAAGATGCAGGATTGAAGGCATAGACATCGCAGGAAAAACGGGAACAGCACAATGGCGCAACCATAACATGCAATTGAACCTCGCTTGGTTTATTGGGTTTGCCCCCGTTCAAAACCCAGAAGTCGCAATCGCTGTATTAATTGAAGGTATAATACCGCAGGACCACATACAAGGTGGACTCACCGCAACTCCAGTTGCAAGAGATATTCTCCAAGCATATTTCACAAAAAAACAAAACCTCGCCCGCTTAAAATAAAATCAAACAATTCATATCCTCATGGTCGCAACGCAATCTTCAATGCTCAAATTGGGTACAAAAGCATCTTCTTTTAAATTATTTGATACTAACTCTAGAAGGACCGTTACTTTCTCTCCTTCAACTACTGGTAAAGGATTTCTCTTTGCGTTCATTTGCAATCACTGCCCGTTCGTAATTCATCTTAAAAAACACTTCCCTAGGGTTTTTAATAACTGGTCAAACCAAGGAATAAAGGTCTATGCGATTTCTTCAAATGACACGATTGAATACCCGGCTGATTCGCCAGAGAAAATGTCTGAAGAAACTTTAGAATTTAACTTTGATTTCCCTTATCTCTTTGATGAAACTCAACATGTGGCCCGAGCTTTTAAAGCTACCTGTACTCCTGACTTCTTTTTATTTAACGAGCACCAAAAACTTGTCTATCGGGGGCAGTATGACGGTTCAAGACCGGGTGGGCAAATCGAGGTAAGCGGGGAAGATTTGATAAACGCAGTAAATCGAATGATTGCAGGAGAAAAACCTTCCGAAAATCAAATACCGAGCCTCGGGTGCAATATAAAGTGGAAGAAATAACGATCTACTTCGAAGTCATTACATAGACTCCATCCCAATCGCTACCAGGAGGATTTTCTTTCATTATATTGCAACGGTCGATCAAAATAATAGAGGGATTATCGGCGACTCCAGGAGTAACTCCAGGTTTATTGGGCTCCAGAGTCTTTGCCTTTTCAAACATGCCCAATGCACCATCCCAATCCTGTAGTAAGTATTTATCAATTCCTTGCTTGAAGCAATCAAGGCAATCTTGGGTTTCTTGTGTGAGCTCAGACATGAAACCAGTAGGTTCAAACATCGCAACCGGTTGTTTTCTACCTTTAACTACTATTCTATCCAAATAACGAAATGCAATATCATCCCGTGTTTTTTCAGAGGCAAGTTTAGTTTCTTCAGTAATCATGATGTACGCACCGTAGGCTTTTGCACCACTTTCACAACGAGCAGCTAAGTTAACCATGTCTCCCATCATAGTATAGTTAAATCGATCCAACGCACCCATATTACCAACAGTTGCAGTTCCCGTATTGCAGCCTATGCGAGTCTGCATTTTTGAAACTAGTCCATGGCATTTACCCCATTTATCTTCTTCGTAGGACCATTTCTCACGTAACTTAATTTGTTCCTGTTGCATCAAAATTGCAGTTTTCACTGATTGGTAAGCATGATCTTTCATTGGAATCGGAGCTCCATACATTGCCACGATAGCATCACCAATATATTTATCTAATGTACCCCGTTCCTCCTGCAATATGTTTGTCATAGCAGTTAGATATTCATTCATTAAATCAACCAAGCCGGTAGGACTAAGAAGTTCAGAAAAGCTAGAGAAAGCCTGAACATCGCTAAAAAATGCAGTTATTGCAGTTTCTTGGCCCCCTAAGGAAGGTTCCTCTCCAGATTCGACCATTTGGTCCACTAACTCAGAAGAAACATAACTCCCAAACATACCCTTGAGCCTGCCCTTTGCTTTTTGTTCAATAACTACCATAATAGCCAAGCCGATAAAAGAGGTGCTAATCCCAGCACAGGCGGGAGCCGTAATTGGCCAAACAACGTGTGAATTTGAAAAAGTTACAAAACCAAAAAATATATAGCCAAGAAGTAGTACAATGCCAACGATGCTGGAACGACTTCCCTGACAAACAGCAAGAAATGCCATAATTAAACACACGCCTAAAGTAGCGGCATGGTCAATCTCCTTGCCCAGTCTTTTAATATAAAGTCCAGATGTGAGGGTTTTGATCAAATTACCATGAACTCCCACTTTTGGTGCGGAAGATTTATCAAATGGCGTGGGAGCTAAGTCTTGAAAAGTAGCTTCCTCTGGCCCAATTAAGACGATCGCATTATTAAAACGTGAAAAGAAATCTTGAATCCTTAGAAGTTCTTCCTGCTGGATCGCAAGATTCGTTTTGTTAGTTACAATGGCCTCTTCTACCTGATTTTTTTGGTTCAATAGTTTTTGATTCTTAGGGTTTTGCTTTAAAGCATTAGAAATTGCCCCTAGGACAGTTGGGCCTTCCAATTTTTCGATTTGTTCTTCAATAGACAGCATCGATGATTTAACTTGTTCTAAAAATCTACTATTTTGAATTACATCTCGCATTCCACACATTGGGTTATATTGGGATTCAAGTGAGGTTGGAATGAAGTAATATGAAATCGCCTCGATCACCGACATAAAATCATCAAAGGGAGGAATTTCATTAACTGGTATTTGTTTTGCCAAAAGCTTTCTTGCAATCTGCACTTCCACTTCCTCAATTCCAATGGTTGACATCAGGTCAGGGTAGTTACTTGGGTCCTCGGGCAGTTCGATGTCTTTTAATTTACTCAAGAAAATTTTCAAGATTTTAGGCACAAGTGATAAATATTGATCAAAATCGTCATCTCCATATGCCCTTTTGGCCTCCATAACTAAAATTTTCTCAGGTAATTTCTCGGACCAACCAGAAAACCAATTAACCTCTAAAAACTGCTTTTCTTCAAGGGGGGCATCAATGATAGGCGTGCCATCTCGACCAATTATTGTAAACCGTAGATTATCTTCCGATATTTTGACATGCTGGTGGTCCAAACCATAGTAAGCGAGCAGGGACTCTACTCCCAGTGTATAAACAGGTCGATTTCTCAGTAAAGGTAACTCATTGGGAAATGAATCAACTAACTCACCTATCCCTTCATCTCCCAATGCTCTTGTATATACGAGGCGAAGTGTACTATTGGTCTCAACTAATTCTGTAGAAGCTTTTCCCTCAATCCTATTAATCCTGACTCGCTTTATTGATTCAATCGAACTTAAATGATCAAACTTTTCTTGTAAGCTGTTCATCTCAGTGGATGTTGCATTCAAGTCAATTGCGAGGGATTCTAAGTGCTTAGATTTTTCCTTCACTTCAATTTTCAATCTATTAATCATCTGATTCTGTTCTTTGGAGGACATAACAGTAATCGAAGATTCATTTGCAGCTGATATTTCTTCACTGATGGCTTTTATCTCATTTTCTTTCGCATCAATTTGTGGTTTCAAAACAGTTGATAGAACCGGATTTGCTTCTAACGCGGTTTTTAAATTTGTGAGTACATCATTTTGATTTTTAAGCTCTGCTCTTGCTTTTTTAAAATTAAAGCTCCGAGTCGGCAAACTTTGCCTAAGGCTCAGAACTTCATTATTTTTCAAATCAATTTGCGGTTGAATAATTCCAGAAATCGAGGGATTGGCAGAAAGTGTACTTTCTAGGTTTAGTATTGTTCTTTCTAATTCCTTTATTTGCTCTTCTATTTCTACAATTTCATTTTGACTCATTTCCCCTGAACTCCTTCGAGCTAATAGGCTTTGGAAAAATTCATTTATTTTTTCTTGTCGAGAATCTATTTGCGGTTGAATCACAGCACTCAATGCAGGGTTTGCTTTCAATGTTGAAGAAAAATTCTTCACACTGTCTGAAAGTTCTTGGTAGATACTCAGGTCTGCGATCAATAAATTGTAGTTTTTCTTAGCCAATTTTATTTTTTCGACTTGTTTACTGATTTTAGGTTTGAAAGGATCTAATTGTTTCAGAACTTCACTTTTTTGAACTGATAAGATTTTTAATTCGGTTTGCAGTGCAGAATACTCCTCTTTGTTTTCTCCCAACATTTCGAAAGGAAGTTTGCTTTGCTTTCCCCCCAGCAAATTATATGCATGTGCCTTCCCACCTCCAGGAAACCATAATGGCACCCATCTGGGAATATTATCAACTGCTGGTTTGTTCTCACCAGGAAAACCATACCGATAAGGAGGAACGGTAAATGAACCAGTCCGTCCCATGTAACGACCATTAAGATAATTCTGGAGTGGGTATGTCGGTGATTCAGGGTAGTTAAACTTACTACTCCTCATTGCAGATTCATGCGAATAACCATCTTTGAATAATGGAGGAAACGCACTTGCCCCAGTTATTTTTACAAATGAAGTGGGCACGCCGGAATATAAACAACCTAGTACTACCTGATCGGGATAAGCTTTTATTAATTCTCCCATAGCAGAGTCACTTCGATATGAATTTTCCATAGGAACCATCTTAGACATACTCTTGGGTGTGAAACCAAAATCAAAAGCCAAAACTCTTGCACCTCCTTTTTTCATTAAAGCCATTGACATATCTCGAAAAAAAGCACGGTCCCAAGGTCTTTCCCCCACATCGTCCATTGCTAATGTCGCTGCATCAAAATTAACATAAACGATCTTAGGAACTTTGGGAATTGTTTGATTACCCTCTATTTCAATTTCTTCTGGTGCAGCACTCTGGTGAGAAATCTCTCCTCGAGAACCTGGTATGACTGAGCTTAATCTTAAATCAATCGATTTGGTCTTCCAACTATCTATCAGACCAAAGTGGTTCACGATGATCCAAATAATTGGAATAATAAGTAACCCGAGGAAAGTTATTTTTGATTCTTTGCTTAATTTAAACATAGATAAGTATTATTAGTTGATTAGTTCAATAAGTCAGTTAAAATGAATTTTGATTTGGCTAGTTGAGCAAGACGAAAAACATTACAACTTTGGTTTATGTTTATTTATTTTGGACAAAAAAAACTATTACTGACGCTTACATTTTGAATCATTTCCAATTATGACAATCAATCAATCTGAAAATATCGTGCAACCTCCCGCTCCAGAAGAACAAGAGCGCATCCGCAATGAAGCATCATGGGTAGAACTGCTGAGGCAAGAGATGGGAAAGGTTATTGTTGGCCAAAAATACCTTGTCGATCGTCTTATTATTGGTCTGCTTGCTAATGGTCATGTACTGCTCGAGGGAGTACCTGGTCTCGCGAAAACTTTAGCAGTTAAAACTTTAGCCAAGTGTATGAAAGCGGAGTTCAAAAGAATTCAATTTACACCTGATCTGTTACCCGCTGATGTTGTGGGAACCCTTATATATAGCCCCAACAAGGGGGAATTCACTACGAAAAAAGGGCCTATATTTACAAATTTACTGTTAGCCGATGAAATTAACCGGGCTCCTGCAAAAGTCCAGAGTGCTCTCCTCGAAGGAATGCAAGAAAGACAAGTAACGATCGGGGATGAAACGTTTATGCTGCCCAAGCCATTTCTAGTTCTTGCCACTGAGAATCCGATCGATCAAGAAGGCACCTACCCCTTACCGGAAGCTCAAATGGATCGATTCATGCTTAAATTATTGGTTGATTATCCGGATAGAGAAGAAGAGTTAAAAATTCTGGACTCGAATGCGAATGTAAGCGTGGAGCATGAAGTCAGTCCAGTGGTAGATGCGGAGACGATTTTTCGCTCAAGAACCCTGATTGACAGTATATATTTGGATGAAAAGTTAAAAGGGTATTTGGTAGATGTTGTACTTGCCACACGGAATCCTGAAAAATATGGAGCTTCAGAACTCAGTGCTTTTATTCGTTTTGGAGCATCGCCCCGGGCAACGATAAGTTTGGCTCTTGCTTCCAAAGCAGCAGCATTTATGCAGGGGCGCAGTTTTGTTACCCCACAAGATATTAAGGATATCGGGTTAGATGTACTGCGACATCGGGTCATTATAAGTTATGAAGCCGAGGCGGAAAATGTGTCCAGTGACGACATCATTAAAAAGATTTTTGAAACAGTCCCTGTTCCTTGATCTTTATTTTTATTTTTCTGCTCAATTTTAAATTAATATCATGGAGGAACCCGATCAGGAGTTTACCCGGGAAATACTTCGTAAGGTAAGGCAAATTGAAATTCGCTCTAATCGACTGGTTTCTGAGGCATTAGCGGGATCCTACCACAGTGCGTTTAAAGGCCAAGGTATCGACTTTGAAGAAGTGAGAGAATATCAACCTGGAGACGAGGTACGATCTATTGATTGGAATGTGACTGCAAAAATGGGTTTTCCCTTCGTCAAGCAGTACCGTGAAGAGCGAGAATTAACTATCCTCCTTGCCATTGATATAAGTAAGAGTACCCAATGGGGTTCCACTCATAGAAGTAAGAGAGATAAATTAGCGGAACTGGGTGCTCTCTTAGCTTTTTCTGCAAACCGAAATGGAGATAAAGTTGGATTGCTACTATTTTCCGATCAAGTTGAAAAATTCCTGCCCCCTGCAAAAGGACAAAAACATGTACTTCGAGTATTGCGTGAAATACTGTTCCACCAAAATCATGGAAGTGGTACAGATTTAAATGAAGGCCTCCGTTTCCTCAATCGGGTAATGCGAAGAAGAGCTGTGGTTTTTCTTATGTCCGATTTTATTATTCCAGAATATGACTCCGAGGAAGAAACAAGGGAAGATTTATTCCTCAAAGAACTGGCAACTACTCGTAGAAAACATGACCTGGTCTGCTGCCAAGTTCACGATTCAATGGAAAAAGAGTTACCATCTGTCGGCCGGGTTATTTTTGAAGATTCTGAAACAGGGGAAACAAAACTGATTAATACCTCAGACAAAAGATTCCAATCGCAGTACAAAACCCACACAAAAGACATCCAAGAATCATTTGCCCGCCAGTTACGAAGAAGAGGAATTGATAATTTTGAATTTTCCACTTCCTCCGACTATGCGAAGACACTCCAAGAGTTTTTTAACACCCGAGGAAATAGAATAAAGAGATGATGATTAATTCCCTATCCTTGTTATTGAATAAAGGCTATTTATTAGAGCAAAATCGAGAACAGGATTCTCCCATTCCAATATTTAAAACATTCGGTCAATTACTTGAAGAAAATGCTTTGCCGATCTCTGTTGTCTTTATTTTTTTGCTCCTTGTTGCTTTAATTTTGATTGTTTTAAAGAAGAAGAAAAAAATGAAAACAGACCTTAATGAACCGGAACCAATCGACCCATTTGAGGAGGCACTTTCATGTATTGAAACCCTGCAGTCGCAACGTCCGCCATTAAGTGCCAAGCCTTTTGTATTTCGTCTTTCTGAAATCCTGAGGATTTATGTAGAAAGAGTATTTAAAGTCCCTGCTATGGAGTTAACCGGGGAGGAATTCATGAAAGAAATTGCGTCGCATAGTTTTTTCAAGAATCGATATGATCAAAGCCTTCGTGAGTTTATCGACCAAGGTGACCAAATCAAATATTCAAAAGAAAAAACGGATGATGGCCAAATGTCACTCCTGCTTGATACCGCACTCCATTTTGTTAAGGACACTCATGCCAAAATGCTAGAAAAAGAAAAAATTGCTCATCCCGTTCAATCATAAATTTAATGGAATATTTTCAGGAATGGCATAAAATTTCACTAGCCGAACCGCTTTGGCTACTGCTGCTATTACTCATTCCTCTTATTTTTTGGGCACAGACTAAAACGAAGCGAAAGAATTCATCCTTACTTTTTGCTACACTCTCTCGAATCAATGCAAGCCATCTCCCCCAATCTGACTACTCAAGAATAATTATCCCATTTCTGAGAATTGGATCCCTCTCCTGCCTCGCCGTCACACTTTCAAAACCGCAGTTTGATAGAAGTACCAGCTCCCTCGTATCCAGTGGAGTGGATATTGTCCTAGCGATTGATCTCTCCGCTTCCATGTTAGCCTTAGACATGAGCGAAAATGAACAAAATGAAGTTACTCGATTAGATGTAGTAAAAGAAGTGATTAAGGATTTTGTAAATAAGAGAAAAAATGACCGAATTGGATTAGTTGCTTTTTCTGTTAATCCATATCTTGTCAGTGCTCTTACATTAGACAGCGAGCATTTACAGAAAAACATCGATCGTTTAAGGGTGGGTCTGACTCACCAAACAGGTACCAATATTGGATCGGCATTGGCGGAAGGTATCAATCGCCTGCGTACGCTTCAGTCAAAATCAAAAATTCTAATTTTGTTAACCGATGGAAAAGATGAACCTCCTCCTCCGCATAGCCCACTCATTTATGCTGAGGGAGCAAGAAATGATGATATCAGTATTTACACTATTGCAATTGGTAGTGCGAGCAGGACGAGAACTTATCTTTTTGACCAACGCTCGCGCGATCTAATGAGGTATACAAATGGAAAGCCTGTAGTCCAGGTTGCCGATTACCCGGTCGATAAAGAAATCTTGCAAAAGATATCGGCTAAAACGAATGCCCGGTTTTACGAAGCCAAAAATAAAAGCGAACTATCTTCAATTTACGACGAAATTGACCGACTCGAAAAAACTGAAGTTGAATTAAATATTAATGCTCTCTACGAGGAGCTTTTTCAATGGCCTCTCACACTCTCTATTTTCTTTTTATTACTTGAAATTTTATTAAAACGAACCATTTTCCTCCGAATTCCATGAATTTATTCGCGGATGAAAAAATTGTGTATTTAGGAGTTGTCATTCTCCTCCTCCTTTGCGTTCTGTATCGGTATTCTCAAAAAGCGAAACAAAAAAGACTCAAACTTTTAACCTCCTCTGAGTTGCTTCCAAAGTTAGTCCCCGGGTGGTCAACCAAGCAACAAGTTTTTAAATTTGGCTTACTTTTACTTGCCATTGCCTTTCTCTTTATCGGACTTGCCAGACCACAATGGGGAGTAGAAAAGAGAAAGTCGAATCCTACTGGCATTGATATCTTGATCGCATTGGATGTATCGAAAAGCATGCTGGCAAGAGATGTTACGCCCAATCGATTAGAACGAGTAAAGCTTAGTATTTCTAATCTTTTAGACCGGGTAACAGGAGATCGACTTGGCTTAATTGCCTTTTCAGGTTCGGCCTTTCTCCAATGCCCTTTGACTCTCGACCATCAAGCATTTATAAAAACATTAAACGATTTAGAGGTAGGCATAATCAAGAGGCACGGGACTGATTTATCCCGACCAATTGAAGAAGCAATTCATTCATTTTCCAAAGATGATACCGATCGTTTTCTTATTTTACTATCTGACGGCGAAGACCTTGAAGGAAAAGGGTTAAAGCAAGCAAAAGAAGCGGCACAAAACGGAGTGAGAATTTTCACTATTGGTATTGGTGCAAAAGAAGGCGCCCGTATTCCGATGGATCCAATCGGACAGGCACCAAGAAACTTTCTTCGGGACCCACAAGGAAAGACAGTAATCAGCAAGATGGACGCAACATCCCTGCGGGCCATAGCAGAAGCAACCGAAGGAAGTTATTTTTCTCTAGGACCAACGGGAGAGGGATTGGCTAAAGTATTAGGTATTCTACAATCCATTGGTCAGCAAAAAAAACGGGAACATCTCTCCACCGAGTTACCTATTGATCGCTTTCAAATGTTCATTATGATCGGACTTTGCCTGCTATGCTTAGAAATGCTAACCTCCAACAACTCGAGAAAACTCATCGTTACCGCTAATCAATGTATTGTTATACTGATTTGCTTTTTTACCGGTTGCCTTCAACAAGATAATATAAAACGAGCGGAAGAAGCACTTGAGGAGGGAAAACCAAAAGTTGCTGCGGAATTCTTTGAAGCTGAAATAAACGCGAGTATTACACGTGAATCAGAGATCGATCCTCGGTTGTTCCTTAATGCAGGTTTAGCTTATTTAGATGCGGGCTTATTACAGGAATCGGAACTTTCATTGGAAAAAGCCCTCGACGCAAACCTGGACAATCCATCACTCCAAGCCATGGCACTGAATACCTTGGGAAATATATTTTATCAGAAGGCCAATCAATTCCTCGACCAACGGAATGTAATGGAAGCAAGAAAAGCATGGGAGAAATCAAAACAGCATTATGTTTCCTCATCACAAATTGACGGAAATGAAAAAGCCGTTCAAAACTTGGCGACCCTCAACCAACAAATTTCAGAGCGAATTAATGCGCTGATCTGTAAAATTTCTGGAAAAATTTGGCGCGATTTGAATGGCGATGGAAAACCACAAAAGAATGAACCGAACCTAAGCGGATTTATCTTTTGGGATAAAGATGGAAATGGTGAACACAACCAAACCACTGAACCCACTGTTGAAAGTAACGACCTGGGGATTTTTTCGTTCGAATGGATTTCAGATCGATACCCTACCTCACTACGATTAGGATCTCAACTTTCAGAATCTAACCAATCCAAAGGTACATTTTTGATACCCATGCTCCCTCCTCCACCACCACCGGAAAACCCTGCATTAGTAAAAAACTATTTCCTTAATTTTGAAAACCCAGGAGAAAAATTGATTGCCCTTCCCTATCGAGCAGCTCCCACACTACAAGGAAAAATATGGAAAGACGAAAATGGAAATGGGCAGAAAGATTCAGAAGACAAAGGCTTTGCCTCCGCGAAGTTATTTTTGGACCAAAACGGAAATTTTCAACCGGATCAAAATGAAACTATTTTTGAACCCAATCAAGATGGCACTTTTATTCACCCAGTTCCTCCCGGACAATACTCCCTGTGCATTCAACCTGAAAACCAAGACGCAAACATTACCTTTCCAATTGAAGACAGAAAAGCCTACCTTACTTGGGTGGATTTTGAATCAGTTTCACAAAATTTAGATTTTGGTATTCAAGATAACAGCCAAGAAGATCAAAATTCCTCCGATCAACAAAATCCTGCAACTCCACCTCCACCCTCGGAAAGCGAAGAAGATAACGAAAATTCAAATGAACCAGCTCCAGAAGAAGTGAATGCACTTTATGAAAGGCTGCTTCAGGAAATGGAATCGAAAAGCGAACCCTTAGAGCAAGAAGTTCAAGCCGTTCAATCAATCACATCCGGCAGGGACTATTGAGCACATGGTAAAAAACGGTTCAACATTATCTAGTCGTTCTCAATCCAAGCTTTGGATTATTTTATTTGTTTCGCTTCTACTGCCTGGCATAGAGGAAATTCATGGACAACAATTGCGAGTAGAATCAAGTTTCCAGCCCCCCTCCATCACAATTGCAAATAATTCTGTTTATAAAATTATTATCCATGGCAGTCAGGAAAACCCACAAGGTTCATTACCTCAAATACCTGGAATTTCAATTTCTAACTCACCACAAACTTTTCGTTCTGCAAGTTTTATTAATGGAGTGCCTTCGGTTCGTTTAGAAATGAGCTTTCAAATAAAACCAAAAAAAATCGGCACTCATACAATCCCCCCATGGACCATAAAAGTTGGTTCAACTACCTTGCAGGTCCCAGGCAGTTCCATCAAGGTGGTTGCAGCAAACCAAGAAGATAAAATTAAACAGCAAGCAGAAGAAAGGCAAAAGGAAGACTTGAGCCAGGCTAGTTTTATAGAATTCATAAACCCTCGGAAATTTCTTTTTGAAGGAGAGACGGTCTCCGGACTGTTAAACCTTTTCATTTGGGATCGATTACCAGTAAGCAGAATCGAAAGACCGCCCCAAAAGGAGGGAGATGCATTCTCTCTGACTGAACTTCGACAACCCCAAGAGAAAAGAAATCAAACAAAATACGGTAAGACTTACACCGTTTTTTCATGGCCAACAGGATTGACTGCAGCCATCGCAGGACAACAACAGATCCAATTTAACACTTCCATAAGGGTGCGAGTAAAATCACGTGGAAATTCTCCTTTCACGAGTCCTTTTTTCAATGATCCCTTTTTTGGATTTGGACGGGAAGAATCCCTCACTGTTAAATCTGACCTAATCAATATTGAGGTAAGAGAACTCCCCATGATTGAGAGACCGGACTCCTTCCGAGGAGCGATAGGAAAATTTTCCTGCCGATCAATTCCCGATTCTGATCGAGTCTCACTAGGAGATCCGATCCGTTTAGTAGTTGAAATTACGGGTACTGGTAATTTTTCCGCAATGCCAGCACCTGTTCTCAATTCAAATAGTAATTTCAAAATTGGACCACCCGCATTTTCATTCGAAGGAAACGAGATTACGATGCACGAAGGAAAACAATTATTTGAATATATTTTAACCCCCTTAAAACCAGGTTTAATTAGTATTCCGGTCATTACATTTTCCTATTTCGACCCGGCACGAGAAGAATATTTCACTTCAAAAACGAATAATCATCCACTCCGAGTCGACCCTGGCGAAACATGGGTTGATCCCACTCCTGTTCAACAGCAAACTGAAACATCCGACTTTGCAGTTTCTACCACCGACTTATTTCAAACTGAAAATGAACCGGGGGAATGGTTTCAAAATGTAAAACATAAAACAGTAATCAATTCCCAAGTTTTTTGGTCTCTACAGTCCATTCCACTTTTTTGTGCCATTGGTCTAGGGTTTTATGGATGGAAGCGAAAACAATCGGGTCGTGACCTCTTTCGTCAAAGGCAGTCTATTTTAAAGAAGCAAATGAAAGAAAGTATAACATTTAATGATGCATCCCTGTTTTTTCGGGCAACCAGAGAAAGATTACGACTTGAAATCGGTACTTTTTACAAACACCCCAATCCATCGTCTTTATCAAGCAACGAGCTTACAACCCTTCTTCGAAGCAGTTCAAATGAAGAGGATACAATCTCAGAAATTGAAAAGATTCTTGAAATAAGCGACGACCATGAATTCGCAGGAACCTTGAAAGATCCACAGTCACTGGAGGATCTTTACAAACATATTAATAACCTGTTAAAGAAAATTCAATGAAACCGCGGATTGTCTTAACTCTTTTAGCTGTGATTAGCTTTCTCTCTTCACTTTTAATGGGGAGCGAGGAAGATCGTTTGTTTTACGATGGCGTACGGGCAGAAGCATCTGGAGACTTAGACCAGGCGGTTCATTTTTACTTACAGGCAGCAAAACTATCCCACTCTTCGAACCTGCATGGAAATTTAGCAAATCTTTATTTTAAGAAGGAACAATTTGGGCATGCCATTTTACACTTTCGAAAAGCATTACTGTTAGAACCGACTAACAAGGAATTATCCATAAACCTTCAATTTGCCTATGAAATGGCTAAAACTCCTCCCCTGCCTAATGATTTTGCACACTCCTATTTTGCCAGTGATACTTTTTCCTTTTGGTGTGTTCTGTGCGCTGTCGTTTTCTGGTTTGGTTTTCTAGTATTTATTTATTTATTTTTCTTCAGTCCAAACCGGGCTGTCCTTTTCTACTTTACGATTGGATGGATTTTCTCAGGCGGACTCACCGGGTATGCAACCCACTTTTCTCACATTCAAAATTCCGAACTGCTTCGAGAAGGTATTGCAATTCTACCTACAGAAAATGAAGCCAATCAAACAAAGAATATTTCATTAAGACGCTTCGCGGGAGAAACAAATTCTGCAAACACAACTCTTTTACCAGGACAAAGCCTAATTATAGATCTTGGAAAAGAGGGAAAGATTAGAACGCATGAAAGTGCGGATGGAAAGAATTGGTTCTTAGCAAGAAGTCAAGACGGGAAGAAAAAGGGCTGGATTAAAGAAGATGAATTTGGTTGGCTAATCGATCGAAGTAAACGGAAATAAAACCTTCAATTTGTAATTCAAATTAACTTGCTCTCATCTATTTTTTCTATGGATACAAAATCTGCTTGAAATTTATCTTTCAAGATATCCTTAATTCCATCCGGTAATTCCGCGATCTTTTCCTCTATTTTTTCTCGATCCACGATCTGTCTTGGTTTTTCTTTACTCGGTTGTGGAATTTCAGTTTCAAATGCATTGTCAACCTCTTCCTCTTTTTGAACCACTCCATCTGGAGTATCCCCCATAGATAGAGGAGCACTTTCATTCAATTCTAAATCGCCTGCCCCAGCGGCTACTAAAGTACTTTCCCCAACAATGCTTTGTTTCGGTAATTCCTCAACAGGCTCAGCAGTGGAAACATTATACTGAGACGCACTTTCAACCTGATTTAATTTAGGTTTTTTTTTTACATCCTCCGGGATCAAGCCAGAGATTTTACGAATGACGTGATCAATCGAACGGGACCGACCCGACTGAACCGCACGGAAAAGAGTAACCTCAAAATTCGTTTTTTCCGAGAGTCCCATGCGGACCAAGTCCTCGCCCTGACGCAGGGAATCGAGAATACGAACACACTGCTCTGCCGAACAATTGACTGTCTCTCCTTTTGAACGAAGTGTGTCCAGTAATAATTCACGAAATGTATCCGATAGATCGAGCAAAGCACGATAAAAATCTAAGCCCTCGGTCGAAAACGAATCGGTGTATTGAATGATCGAGTTGTAATCTCCATCAATCACATATTGAGCAAGAATTTGTATTCTTTCCTTAGAGGCAAGTCCGTACACTTCTAGCACATCTGCCTGAGAAATTGTTTTTCCGCAAAAGGAAATCATTTGATCGAGAATACTTTGTGCATCTCTCATTCCCCCCATTGCCATGCGTGCAATTGCCTCGATGGCTTCCAGTTCAACTTCGATTGATTCGACCTTACAAATTTCCTCCAACTTTGAAACGATCAAAGGGGCGGGAATCGATCGAAATTCAAAACGTTGACAACGCGAAACAATAGTCGGAAGCACTTTATGAGACTCAGTTGTCGCAAAAACGAATTTAACATGCGAAGGGGGCTCCTCTAAAGTCTTAAGTAATGCATTAAAGGCTTGTTGACTGAGCATGTGAACCTCATCAATTACATAGATTTTAAACCGGCATTGAGTAGGGGCGTATTGGCACTCATCCCGTAAATCTCGAACCTGATCCACCGAGTTGTTTGATGCCCCATCAATCTCAATCACATCCAAGCAACGACCGGCCATGATTGCATTTCCTATATCAGAATCTTCCGGAACTTCAAGAGTCGGTCCATCCTCCCAATTCAGTGATTTGGCAAAAAGCCTTGCCGATGTTGTCTTACCCGTACCGCGTGGCCCCACAAATAAATAGGCATGGGCAATGCGACCCATCTTAATCGCATTACCTAATGTTTGAACCACATGATCCTGCCCCACCAATTCCGAGAATTGTTTGGGGCGCCATCTTCTCGCTATTACTTGATACGCATTCTTTGACATATTACACCCTCTTTCTTGCCGTGAACCAAAAGATCACGCAAGCGAAACTTTTTTTGAACGACTCGGTTTTAACATTGATAATAAAACACAAAAAAGGCCAGGCACCCCACAGCACACAGATATTGCGATTACCGCTGCTTCCTTCCGGACCTGACGGAGTTCATCCAATCGCCGTCGCATGGGACCCGACCTAGCCTTTAGCAAACTAATTTGATTATTAAAAGGCAACTTAAAACAACAATAAATTCAATACTTTTAGCTTTGCGTTTTTTCCCCGATAAATTTGATATATGGTAATGGGAAATTCTTTTGGTTCACTCTTTCGTATCTCCTCCTGGGGAGAAAGTCATGGAGGTGGTATAGGTGTGGTTGTGGACGGATGTCCTCCACAACTCCCATTGTCCTTAGACGACATACAACCCGCCCTCGACCGGAGACGCCCTGGTCAAAGTAAGCTAACTACTCCTCGAGATGAGGCGGATAAGATTGAAATCTTATCCGGTGTATTTGAAGGAAAAACTCTCGGCACTCCGATTGCCATGTTGGTTCGAAACAAAGATGCAAGACCACAAGCATATGACGAAATGAAAGAGAAGTTTCGCCCATCCCATGCCGATTTCACCTACCAAACAAAATACGGTCTCCGAAACCACGAAGGAGGGGGGCGATCATCTGCTCGTGAAACAATTGCCCGCGTTGCAGCAGGGGCAATCGCACAAAAAATTCTTGGTTTTGATCAAGTTCAAATTTCTACTTATGTGGAACGCATATATAACATTCAATCTCCTATGTTGAAAGAGATTCCCACTCGAGATCAAATTGAATCTTCCCCGACTCGTTGCCCGCATCAAGAAACCGCTGAAAAAATGGAAGCTTGCGTACTCAAGGCAAAAAAAGAAGGTGATTCCGTAGGTGGTTCTATTTTATGTCGAATCAATGGACTGCCAGTCGGTTGGGGATCCCCTGTATTTGACCGCTTGGAAGCGGACCTCGGAAAAGCAATGCTTTCCCTGCCTGCAACCAAAGGATTTGAGGTGGGGAGTGGTTTTGAAGGAACCTTTTTAAAAGGTTCCGAGCACAACGATGCATTCGAAAGTGGTAATGAGGGAATAAGAACCAAGTCCAACCGTTCAGGTGGAGTACAAGGAGGAATAAGCAATGGAGAAGAAATATACTTTCGAATTGCATTCAAACCTACCGCCACCGTTCTTCAAGTTCAAGATACTGTGGATGGTAAAGGAAATGAAACTCAACTGATGGGTAGAGGAAGACACGATCCCTGTGTCTTACCTCGAGCCGTCCCCATCGTGGAAGCAATGAGTGCTTTAGTATTAATAGATCATCGCATGAGACATCATGCACAGTGCCGTTCCTTTTCATTTCAAAGTTAATGAAAGGAGTGCTCCATGTTATTGTTGGTACTCCCGACTCTAATCGCAGGTCAACACTTGCACACGCAATCAACCCAACAGATAAAAATCCTAGTTCCCATTTCCTTTTCCCACATGAATTAGAAAGCACAGAACTTCCTTTTAGTCATTGGGAATGGATAGACCATGGATTTAAAATTAAAAACCTGGAAGAAGAGAATATTAATGAATGGTTTTTATTTTTATCGAATCAAATTGATCTAGCCGACCAATTTGAATCCTTACAAGAATTTCTTGATCAGGAAGAAGAATTAGAAATTGGAAGAATTATAACTTTCATCAATTCAGAATATTTAAATGACGCAAAGGATCAGCTTTTGGACTGGATTGATGGTTGTGCTCATTTCTCAGATGTTTTTTGCTTTTCGAATAGAACCAATCAAAACTCCCAATCTTTAGGTTCAATTCTTGATCGCTACAAAACCATGCGATATCCGATGGAAACCTTCATCCTGCCAAAATCAAAAGATCCTCCAATTGACCAAATATTATGTCCCGTTGCCCGGCGAATTACTCATATTTTTGATCCCATTGACATGCTTGATCCAGAAGAATCACCTGCGGAAGATCCATTTCTTAAAAGGCAAGCGAATGGAAAACGAGTTAAGCCGTTATTTATCCCTGAATGGATAATGATTTAAAAAAAATTTTGTTCTCGTAAGAAAACCTAACATTGTTCTTAATCTAAAACTTTGTTACCCGCCGAGGTGGCGGAATTGGTAGACGCGCTAGATTCAGGTTCTAGTGTTCGAAAGAATGTGCGAGTTCAAATCTCGCTCTCGGCACCATTTTTTTATCTTATTAACTTGCATACTTTTTCTTAAAAAATATAAATTTACTTTCAACCACCACTAATCGCCATGTCTAAATACTTAAAATTACTCTTAATTAACGCATCTTATCTTATTTTGTCTGCGTTTGTCGTTAACGCACAACCTGCGGATGATGCAGAATCAACGAGTGGAGATACAGGCACTGCACCAGCAGCTACCTCTCCTGCAGCAAGCTCAGATGCATCCGCAGCACCAGCTGCAGCTCCAACAGCAAGTGCTGCAGCAATGGTAACGGGACCATCAGCGCCAGCTCCGGCAATCTCTACAGCAGTAGAGAGTAACACTCTAGTAACGGCTGTACAAGCAGGTCTTGATATTGCAGATGCAGTCGCATTAGGATCATCAAACATAAAAAAATTAGTTGTCAAAGATGGTGATTTTGCGGGTGCTTCTGTTACTGACATCGTCAAGCAGTTCAAAACTCGCGCAAAGGTTGTTAAAGTTTATTTTGGTTCGGGTGAATCAATCGACACATTAGTCGCTCAAATTAGAGTTCAAAAGAAAGATGCTATTATTGCATTTGCTGACCTAACCGTTGCTAAATTGACTGAGTATAAAGACAGTGCTGTTGATTCATCAACATCCATATCTGAAAGGTTTCAGGAAATTGGTGTGAAGGCAATCGTTCGAAAAGCTAATGTAGACGCAGGTTACCCTGAAACTGAAGCGGATGACATTGCCAAGAATATTACCAAAGAAGAAAGAGAAGAGTTTGCAACTGTAAAATTAGATGACTTAAAAAAAGCGACAAAGAAAAACAAGGACGATGGTAAAAGTGCAAAAGATGGTCACATTCGAAATAAACAAGCTGCGAAGTACACAAAGAAAGGTGGTGATTTCAATACCGCGACTGACATGAGCGATGATGACCTCGAAGCAAGTTCTAATAAGTCCGAAGATGATATTAAAAATGACAAAGGCAAAACAGCTGCTCAAATCAAAGCTGAAGCTGATGCTGCTGCCGCTGCCAAAAAGAAAGCTGAAGATGATGCTGCTGCCGCTGCCAAAAAGAAAGCTGAAGATGATGCTGCTGCCGCTGCCA
>NZ_CAXLMO010000014.1:0-3411 GCF_964187635.1 Candidatus Seribacter sulfatis
TGTCATCAGAAAAATCTTTCGGACTTTTACCTTCAAAATCACTGTATTTGTGCATTTCATAAGCAAACTGATTAGCCGCATAGATCGGGTATCCTGGAGGAATGCTCTTGTTAGCTGGCATTCTGAATTCTTCTCTTATGTATAAGTCCCAATATTTTTTGGGGGCAACAAAGGGAAGGTGGGGTTTAGTAAGTCCGACAGCCAGAAAAAATGGGTTGTTTTTTACCTGACTCAGATCTTTAAGAATTTCAATTGCCTTGGAAGTGGTTTGTCCATCAGTGTAAGTGTCATCGTGAACATCTGCAGATTCAGTAAGGGGACCTTTGGGCCGGTCTTTTTTGTCCCCCACTTTATTTTCCTTAATGGCTTTGTTTAGTGCTTCTACATTTTCCCTTTTTGCGTAATGAGGAACGCTTTTTGGTTTAATCCATTGTGACCAGTTTTGAGGGTCTACTCCCGGTCCGCTATTGCCATGATATATTTTTCCCAGACCGATCGTATTATATCCATTATTCATGAAATACTGATTTAATGTAAGTAAATGAGGATGCCTTTCTCTCCAGCCATCGACATGAAAAGTTTGCTCACCAGTAAGTGTTGGATACAGCCCGCTCATAATAGACAGTCGTGAAGCTCCGCAGACTGCTTGCTGGCAATAGGCTTTCTCAAAAAGCACTCCGGTTTCAGCAAGACGATCCATGTGAGGAGTTTTTACTTTTGACCCATAAATTCCTAGCTCTGGTCTTAGATCATCAATTGCAATAAAAAGAATATTCGGACTTCTGCCGTAAAAAACTGAATCAATTACCGAAATAAGGAAAATGAATTTTAGAACTAGTTTAATCATCGAAACTTATTTGGGTTGAAAAAGTAATAAAAATCAACACTTATGTACAATATTAACTATCGGCAACATTGTTTATTTAGCCAAATGTAACTTTTTCGAGTTTCATGAGTTAATAGATTTAAATTTATTAAGCCCCCATTGGGGTCCTTTATTTCTTATCACAATTTTTTTCTTGTTACATTAAGTCTAATTTAATCTTCTGATTAGTAAGCCATACTACTTACACACAGCTCATGATTCGTTTTTTTATACCAGCCTGTCTTCTTCTGTTTACTTTGAATTTTGGTGCTTTCAGTATTCTTGAAGCAGTACCTAAGGACTTAAGCGAGGAAACTGATACGAAACGAAAGAGAAAAAAGAAGAACCGTCAGGAACGGGACACAAGACCAACCGATCCTAGTATTGCTCAGGAACTCAAGGAGCTGCCGTCCAAAAGAAATATTCCTCAGATTGAAGCGGATAAGAATTTTCGCATGACAGTGGATCAGATTAAATCGGCTTCTCTATGGATTGATCGTACTGTTGGAAATAGATTGATTAAGAGCGGGGTTCAGCCAAATAAGCAAACAGACGATTTTGTCTTTGTTAGACGAATTTATCTTGATGTGGCCGGTAGAATCCCGACCGATGGAGAAGCGAGCAGTTTCTTAACAAATAAAGACCCTGAAAAACGCAGAAAGCTCATCGACCAGCTTCTGCTTAGTGACGGTTATCGGTCCCATCTTTTTAATTGGATGGCAGATCTCCTTAGACACCGTGGGAAATTAAGAAGGAGTAATTTCAATCATTACGAAAGATGGTTAAAGGATCAAATTGCCCAAAATATTCGTTGGGATGAGGTCGTTTATAAAATGCTTACCGCAGAGGGAACTTTGGCCAGTTCCGGTCCTACAGGTTATTTGCTTAGAGATCCGGGAATGCCTTTGGATAACTTGTCCAATACACTCAATGTTTTTCTGAGTGCAAATGTTTCCTGTGCCCAGTGTCATGATCATCCTTTGGCAGATTGGACCCAGCGTGAATTTTATGAATTAGCTGCTTTTTTTGGGGCCACCGATGTGAGTGACCGAGATCCGCGTAAAGTGGGGAATCGATTAAAGTTACCGGACGGAAGCATTACCAAGCAAGATGTTGCATCTGCAGTGGCTCAGAACCTGGCCCGAGTTCACACAATATCGTCTCAGACATTGAAGTTTCCCGATGATTATGCCTACAGCGATGTTAAACCGGGAAGTCAGGTTGATCCTTTGCTTTTTGTCTGGGACGATGAAGAGCTAACTGTAAAAGTTGATGAAGCAGACCCAAGTAAATTGAGACAGAATTTTGCTGAATGGCTTACCCATAAAAAAAATCCTAGATTTGCCATTGCCATTGCGAATCGCTTGTGGAAGAGATTTTTTGGTTTAGGTGTACAGGAACCATTGGAGGATTTAGATGATCTCACGAAAGCTTCAAATCCTGAATTACTACAACTGCTCGGTAAGGTCATGGTCGCGGCAGATTTTGATTTGAGGGAGTTTCAGCGAGTAATTCTAAATTCCAAAGCCTATCAGGCGGTATCGAGCGTAACACCGAGCTCTGGAGATGCTGAAGATTACCTTTTCCCCGGGCCGGTTCTTAGGAGAATGTCTGCCGAGCAAGCTTGGGACTCGATTCTTGCTCTTGTATTGGGCAGCTCCCTTGATGATTATAAAGTCGACCGGTCAAACAGGGTTACCCGCTATGATTTTCCATATGAACAAATGAGTCCAGATGAAGTTCGGGAGAAAGTCTTATTAATGAAAAACAATGGTTATTTGAAATCAAACCAGAGAATTGTTGAGGCGGACTTTGTGGACGGGAAACGACCTGTCAAAATGAATGATTACTTTCTCTTAAGAGCTTCTGAACTCTCTCAACCTGCTCCAGAGAATCATTTTCTTAGAATGTTTGGGCAGTCATCCCGTGATTTGGTAAATGACTCCAGTGTTGAAGGAAGTATTCCTCAGGCTCTCATGTTGATGAATGGTGGAGTGCAACGCTTATTATATGATCGAGATGCCAGGCTTTCAAAAATGCTTAGAAGGTCTGGAGATTTTAAGTCAGCCGTTCAGTTTCTTTTTTTGAGCTTTTTCTGTCGCCCGCCTACTCCTGATGAAATGAATGCAATAGAGCAAGCCCTTGCTCAGGGAATGAAGAAAGAGGACTTAAGTTGGGCACTATTTAATTCCACTGAATTTCTCTTTGTTCAGTAAAACAAACAGCACCGCAATATGAAACCATATCAATTGACCCGAAGAAAATTTGTTGAACAATGTGCCCTTGGTGCTTTTGGTTTAACGGTTCTACCAAATCTAAAAGCTTCCAACTCGCTTCCTTTGGGAGCTGGGTTTGGAAAAGCCAAGAGAATAATATTTTTGCAGGTCCGAGGAGGGATGAGCCATATTGATACCTTTGACCCGAAGCGTGGAAAAACGCAAGGACCTGGCAAAGCGATTAAAACAAAAGCAGATTTTCAGGTTACGGAATATCTTCCTAAGACTGCGAAAATTGCAGATAAAATTTGTTTAATCCGGAGTATGACT